>JAWKTX010000014.1 GCA_041398825.1 Planctomycetaceae bacterium
TGGGCCGATGTTCTGTCTGAAATCAAGACCATTTGTCACTGCGGACGAAAGGCCACGATGGTGCTGAGAATCGATTCCGAGGGAAAGCCCCTGCGAGCCGGAAATCAAATTAAGGTGGGGGGCAACGAAAGCTATGTGTCCGTCTGCCGACAGCACTTCAAGGAAGGAATGGCCGAACGCAATTCGCCAACACTTCCCTTCGAAGATGACGAGTAATGCCTCAAGGTTTCTGCTAAACAGACGGAGCGTGGCTCAGCACCGCAAGGCATGCCGATGTCGCTGCGGCGACATTCAGCGATGGTACCGGGCCTGATGGGGGAAGCGCTACAAGCTGATCACAGCGTTCTCGCGTCAGCCGCCGCATTCCTGAGCCTTCGTTGCCGACGATAATCATCCAGTGACGGTCACGCTTGACGTTGTACAGGCTCTCTGTGGCTCGTTCACACGTTCCCAGTATCCAGATGCTGTTTTGCTGAGCTTTCTCGATCGCCTGAGACAAATTGGCGACCGTGCTGAACGGAACGTATTCAACTCCTCCCGTTGCAACGTCGCACACTGTCGCGTTGACGGGGGCACTGCGATCTTTCGTCATAATGATGCCCCTGGCTCCGAAGAAGCCAGCCAGTCGAAAGATCGCGCCAGTGTTCTGCGGATCCTGAACCTGATCGAGAGCGAGCCAGATGCCGAATTCCGGGGCACGATCGGCTTTCTGATCCTCGGAGTGTCGTGGCGGCACGGAGATCGGAGGTGAGCTGACGTTCAGCAATTGTTCCAGTGGAATCGGAGACGGCGGTTCGACAATCGCCATTCCGGCACTTGTGCGTTCGGTGCCCCGATCATCACGCGAGGGCCGTCCTTCCTTCCCGTTCCGGCTGCCCTGCCTGCCGTGTGATTTCTTTCTTCCGTCGCGCGAACCGCGAATTTCGCTGCGCCGTGAATCGGGTGGCGATCCGACCAGAACAGACACGCCATTCGATCGAGCGACATGGGCCACGTGGTCCCAGACATCGCCCGCCCCAATGGTCTGAATGCTGACCGATTTGACTGCTTTCGGACGCACTTTTAGCGCGGCAAGAATGCTGTGTGGGTTACGAAGTTCCAGCATAGAATTTCTGACCGCGAAGAATGTCGTTTGGGGAATACGATACGTACTGATCGTTCAATGAGGTTCACTGTTGGTGGCCGGGACATTTCATGCCCGCCTGCGTTGTCAGCCGAGCCTGATAAGTGACTGATCGGTGATGACTGTACTATCATCGTCGGATAGATGAAGGATATCGGATAGACGCAGGATGACGTGTCATTCCGCGACGATCTCCGTTCCAACACCTGTATCCGAGTAAATTTCGAGCAGTACAGAATGCGGCATGGCGGCGTCGACAATATGAACCTTGCGAACGCCTGCGTCCAGCGCATCCAAAGCGGCTTCGACTTTCGGGACCATACCTCCGGCAATGGTTCCGACGGCGATCATATTACGGACCTGTGATCCGGTGACGTGAGACAGTCGACTCGCGGGATTGGTGATGTCGGTAAGGATACCGGGGATGTCGCTCAGAAAGACCAGTTTCTCGGCTGCCAGCGCACGTGCGACTGCTGCCGCTGCAGTATCCGCGTTCACATTCATGCGATGACCATAAGGGCTGAGAGCGATACACGGGATCACCGGGATCGTACCTGTCGAACAGACGCGCACCAGTGTGTCCACTTCCACTCGAGTCACACTTCCCACGTGGCCGAGATCCAGTTCGTTGCCCTGATCATCCCGGAGAGACAGCTTTTCGGCTGTCAGCACATTCTCACTGCCAAAGTGCAGCCCGGTTGCTCGCGAACCTTTTTGGTTGATCTGGTCGACAATGGACTGGCAGATGTCTTCAATCAGAACTCGCGAAGCGATTTGCAGAGTTTTATTGTCGGTGTAGCGTCGACCCGCAACAAACTTCGGTTCAATGCCGGCACTGTTCATGGCAGAACTGATGGCTTTGCCACCACCGTGAACGATGACGGGCTTCATACCAACGGTCGACATGAAGACGACGTCCGCCAGAAGACTGTCCACTGCTGCCTTATCATCCAGTGTGCTTCCGCCCAGTTTGACAACGACGTATCTTCCGCGGAAGCGCTGAATCCAGCTCATAGCCTCGATCAGTACGCGTGCTTTTCGGATTGCTTCTTCCATAGTGGACCAAATTCTGTGCAGCGGGAAAATCACTGCTGAGGGAGGGCGAGCGATGTTATGAGGGGCACGATTCTATGATTCGGCGAAAGCGAATCAACGTGCGAATCGCTCGTTGTGTTCAGATTACATTCGATTACAGTGATGTCTCGACTCGGCGAATGCTGGAAACGGCTGTGAACCACCGGATTTCAATGGTCCGAGACGAAGTGTTTCAGGTGCCTGTGGGTGTGGAATCAGCCAAAGACTGACTGTCCGCACGGGTACAGGTGAAAAGGGAAGACGGTGAAAATCCGTCGCGGTCGCGCCGCTGTAACCGGGGACCATCACTGCATTCATCCACTGCGAATCCTGCTGCAGGGCGATTAGCCATCCAGTGAGTTCGTGGGAAGGGGCAGTTGAAGGAATGATCCGGAAGTCAGAAGACCTGCCTGAAATGCCGGAGATCAGTCCTTCGCGAAAAAGGATTGTCGTCCATCATACGAATCGCCCCGAATCCTGATTCGGGCTGGTTCCGTTGGCATGCGACAATTTTGCTTCGCGGGTTTTCCTGTTTCAGTGTCGGGCTTCCACCGCCCGGACAACGGAAAGGTCGTCATGCCTGCACAAACAACGCCTGAACCCGAATTTTCTCCATCCGCGACCCCACCACGGCATCGCCATCGTGGTTTCACGCTGATTGAGCTTCTGGTTGTTATCGCGATCATCGCTGTCCTGGTCGGACTATTGCTGCCGGCAGTCCAGCAGGCCCGTGAAGCCGCTCGAAGAACTCAGTGCCGCAACCGATTGAAGCAGCTGGTGCTTGCGATGCACAATTACGCCGATGTCTACCGGGAGACATTCGTTCCGTATGTAATCGAAGACCAGCAGCGTTTGAATTACCTGAGCACTTTCAGCGGCAATCAGGGCACCGCGCAATTCTGGTTTGGCACGGTGGACTACGACCAACCGCTGCCAGAGAATCAACTGGCATTTGAACGGGGGCCGTTGAGCCCCTTCATGGAAACAAACTATCAGGCGTTTCAGTGTCCGAATTTCGGTCCGGGGCAAATGGACAGTGTTCGATTCGGACGCCCGGCATCGGGGTTCGGATTTAACGGCTATTATCTGTCTCGCCCCGGCGGAATCGAATGGCTTCCGCCTGCCTGGGCCGCGCAGTTAAGCCGCAAACCGGTGACGCGAAAGTTTCGCGATGTCCGGTCGACGTCTGAAACCCTTGTATTTGCCGATGCTGCTCAGGTCAAGCTGGTGACGTTTGCCCCGCCCACCTACAGCTTTGAAGAAACGTGGTTGCTGGAACCGCCGAGCAATAATTTTCCGAACATCCACTTCCGACATTTGGATTCAGCCAACGTAGCCTTTCTGGATGGTCACGTCGAAAGTCGAGCCTGGCAAAGCCTGGTTGAGGTGCCGGGAAGCAATTTCCTGTCGCAGGAACAGGCCGACCTGATGAAGGAAAAACGTCTGGGCTTCGCTTCCAACGGGAATCTCCATGATCCTAACCTGCGGGATGAGCTTTACGATCGCGAGTGACGGGCGTTCTGTGTTCCGGAAAGGATCATCGTCCTGGTCAGGAACAGCGAAGACTCAGAATGCTGCTGAAACCCGAAGTCCTGCTGTCTGCTGGCGTATTGGCTCAGGATATTTCACAATGCCAATCCTGACCCAATCGCGTCTCATTGCAGCGCGAGCATTGCCTTCGAGCCCCACCCGATAAATCCCCACGCAGAACGAATTCGGAGTTCTCCATGAAGTATCTCTTTGCATCCGTGCTGATTGCTGCCGTCAGTGTTTCAGTGTTCGCCGATGAAAAGCCATCGGGCCAGCAGCAGGCCGCATCAGAGTCACCATCCGATGGTAAAGTGCTGAAGGTGGGAATGATTGGACTGGACACTTCGCATTGTCTGGCGTTTGCGAAACTCCTGAACGTGAACGACGCACAACACGTTGCGGGGTGTCGATTGACTCTGGTGTACCCCAAAGGATCGCCCGACATCAAAAGCAGCGTTGAACGGGTTCCGAAATACACCGAAGAGATTCAGAAACTGGGGGTGGAAATCATCGAAGATCTTCCCGCCATGATTGCTCAGGTCGACGCGGTGTTGCTTGAGACCAATGATGGACGGCCGCATCTGGAGCAGATTATTCCCGCACTGAAAGCTGGCAAACCCGTGTTTATTGACAAGCCGATTGCTGGTTCACTTGTGGACGCCATCGCGATATTCAAGCTGGCAGAACACTACCAGACACCTGTCTTCAGTTCGTCTTCACTCCGGTTTGCGTCCGCGGCTCAGGACGTTCGGAATGGTTCCATCGGCGATGTCACGGGTTGCGACGCATATTCGCCGTGTTCGCTGGAGATGACTCATCCGGACCTCTTCTGGTACGGAATTCATGGCTGTGAAACATTGTTTACTGTCATGGGGGCCGGCTGTGAAAGCGTTGTGCGAACCCAGACAAAAGATTTCGATCAGGTCACGGGAACATGGTCTGATGGTCGAATCGGTACGTTTCGTGGTATTCGATCCGGCAGCAGTGGTTATGGCGGCACAGCATTTGGCACCAAAGGAATTGCTCCGGTCGGAAAATACGACGGCTATCGTCCGCTGGCTGTTGAATTTGTGAAGTTCTTTCAGACAGGCATTGCTCCGGTTGGCCCTGAAGAAACGATCAATCTTTATGCCTTTATGGAAGCCGCAGACGAAAGTAAGCGACAGGGATTTATTCCAATAAAAATTTCAGCAGTGATGAAGAAGGCGGAAGCGACGGCCGCACAAAAAGTCGCAGACATCACATCGAAATAGCGTCATCCGAAACAGGCTTCGAAATTTCCAGGTCAGCATCTCAAAAGCACTTTTCATTTTCCATCAGACCGCTGCTCCCGGCGCTGATGATGTCTGCGGCTGCCTTCGTGCTGGCAGCCTCGCGAATCAATCACGGCCTGATCGATTCGCGTCTGCCGGCCGGTCCCGGTTTAACCCTGGACGAATCGTTCAATGTGGGTCAGGGAGTGTATCTGGCTGAGGCGATCGGTCGCCACGGTCCCATGATTCTGACACCCACTGTGGCAAAGGAGGTTTTCGCTGCAAGAGACTACCTGTCGGATCATCCTCCCGTGGGCCGAATCCTGCTTGGCATGGCTCACCAGATGACAGCATGGCTGATAGGCGGAGCCGATGGATGCAGTATCAACATTACTGCGGCCCGAACGGGTTCGTGTTTTGCATTCGCGGTGCTGATCTTTCTGGTGTTCGAATTTTGCCGACGACACTTCGATCAACCAACGGCAACCGCTGCCGCGGTCGCACTGATCTTCATGCCGCAGTTCATTGGTCACGCAAGACTGGCAACGCTGGAAACATCGACCGTGCTGGCCTGGTCCGCGGCTGTGCTGGCATTTGCATCCTGGTGGACCCGAACGACACCACCAACGAATCGCCAGGCAATATTCTGCGGTGCCCTTTGGGGGGGCCTGATGCTGACGAAAATGCAGGGCATCCTGCTGCCGCCACTGATTGCCGGATGGAGCCTTTACCATCTTCGAATCCGCGCAATTCGGCCACTGCTTCTTTGGACTCTGTCAGGGTTGTTCGTTGCATTTGTGTGCTGGCCATGGCTTTGGCTTGACCCCATGGAACACATCCGGCAATACCTTGGGCGCGCGTCGGATCGACAAACGCTGTATGTCTGGTATCTGGGGGAACGATTCGCCGACAAGCTTGTTCCATGGCACTTCCCGTTTGTGATGACGCTGATCACTGTGCCGGTCTACGCATTGCTGAGCCTAGTGATGCGAGCCATGAACCGCCAAATGCAGACGATCGAATGGTTTCTTCTGGCGGCAACTTTGTGGCCTTTGATTGTGTTCGCGCTGCCAGGGACACCCGTCTACGACGGAACTCGGCTTTTCCTGTGTATCATGCCCTCGCTTGCTATTCTGGCCGCGCGGGGGTTTGCACTATCGATCCGTCGAATCCGTGAGGCGAGACTGCATCCGGAAACGGTTCCTGTCGGTCGATGGTTGCCTGCCTGTCTGTTGATTACCGTGATCGCTCTGGCCAAGACGACCGCAGACCGAAGCTGGCTGAGTCCCTATGCCATCAACGAATACAACGATCTCGTCGGCCGCGGCCGCGGTGCGTGGCGACTGGGGATGGAATCGTGTTACTGGTCCGATTCGCTCAATGGCGATTTCTGGAAGCATATTGCAGAAGATACGACAATCTTCGTGGCTCCCGTGTCACATCAATTTCAGTTGAATGCGATCGAATCACTGGTTCCCGTGGTCGCTCGCAAAAATATCCATCTTGTCCCTTTTGAATACGATTCGCAACGTCAGCGCGGCCCGTTGCTGCTGCTTCATCGCCTTGCCGATCTGCGTCGTTCCCTTCGCGAAGTCCCGCCGGGTGCAGAACTGCTGATTGAAGTCCAGTACGATGGCGTTGTGCTGGCTCGCCTCATCGATACAACCCATGCGGAATGGGATGAACTCCCCGAATAACAACTCGATTGGCCAGCTGACCGTTCTTCTCCATTGATCCCACGAGGCCCTCATGAACCACGCACGTTCGTCCCTCTGCGGGAAGCTGAATCTTTGCTTCCTGGTTGCACTTGTCGGAACATGTCATTCACTGGAACAAGCGGCTGCCAGTGAGGACGCACCACTGGCTGCATCCACGACTCTGCGAGTGTTGTGTTACAACATTCACTATGGTCAGGGGAATGACGGCGTCTACGATCTGGAGCGGCTCGCAAAGGTCATCAAAGACAGTCAAGCAGACATCGTTGCGCTTCAGGAAGTTGATGTGGTTGTCCGGCGATCCGGTTTAGTCCATCAGGCTCGGGAACTTGCAAAGCTCACAGGACTAGCCGTGCGATTTGGTCCAACTCAGCATTACGACGGCGGTCTCTACGGCAACGCTGTTCTGACTCGCTTTCCTGTCCAGGATGTGCATATTCAGCCATTGCCCTATTCAGAAAGCACAGCCGCACGCACAACTTATCCCCGGGGAGCCATCAGGACAGAATTGACGATCAGCAATGGCATCCCCATCACGTTTATCAGTACGCATTTTCAGCACAACGTTCCCGAAGATCGGATTGCTGAAGCGAAGGCTGTTAATCAGCTGTTTGCAGCTGATAGTCCCTCTCAGCCAGTCATTCTTGCGGGCGACATGAACGCGACGCCGGACTCAGAACCGATTGCAATACTGCTTGAGAAATGGAATCACGCAATGGATGCAGCTCAATCTCCATCGGCGCCCTCCAGCAAACCGCGCAGTCGCATCGACTACGTCTTCTACAGAGGTGCCGGCATTCGAATGACTCATTCAGAAGTCATTGAAGACGACATGGCATCTGATCATCGACCTGTACTCGCCGTCTTCGAAATCAGTTCCCCTCAATAGTCTTTCGGCCGCCAGCACGTGGACGTTGTCAGAAAATCCAGCCTATGAATATCCTTCTCCCGCTAAACAATCCCGGTCCCCTGAGCATGTTTCGGACTGTGCGATTCGCCTGCCTTCCCGTCCTTTGCATGATGTTGGCGACCTCAGGGTTTCCGGTTTTCGCCCAAACCCGGGATGAAGGCCAGCTAAAGGCCAGCCTTACTGCCACATCAGCAGAAGAAGATACGGCAGGCAAGGAGCAACTGCAGCAGGCCCTGCAGGCGGCCGGGGAAAACCGAACGGAACTTCTGATGGCGATCAGCAAGTCGCCAGCGGCTCATCGGGAAGCGATGGAGTTCCTGATCGCCAATATGCCGGAACGCGACCTGAGATCGCTTTCCTCGGAGTATCTGCTGGAGAATGTGCGGCTTGCCTATGAAGCATGGGAGCAGGCTCCCTGGAAGACAGACGTACCTCATGACATTTTTCTGAACAACGTGCTTCCCTACGCTAACATCAACGAACGCCGGGATGGATGGCGAAGACAATTCATGGAGCAGTTTCGCCCGCTGATTGCAGAAGCTTCTACGCCGTCCCATGCAGCAGCCCTGCTTAATCAGAAGCTTTTTCCGCTGGTAAAGGTCAAATATTCGACGCAGCGTCCCAAGGCGGATCAGAGTCCGCTTGAATCGATTAATGCCGGCCTGGCCTCCTGCACAGGATTATCCGTGCTGCTGATTGATGCCTGCAGAGCCCTGGGCATACCCGCTCGGTTTGTCGGAACACCGTTATGGTCCGACAACAGTGGAAACCATTCCTGGGTGGAAATCTGGGACAACGGCTGGCACTTCACTGGAGCGGCTGAACCAACAGGAAACAATCTGGACAAGGCGTGGTTCAGCGGCAGAGCGGGGACGGCCGTTACCGATGATCCCAACCATGCGATCTATGCTGTCAGCTTCCGGCGGACACCTCTGAGGTTTCCTCTGGTCTGGGATCGTTCGATCGACTACGTCAGCGCGGTGAATGTCACAAATCGCTACGTTGCTCAGGCTGAAAAAGTGCCGGATGGAATGGTCCTCGCCATGTTCTGCGTGAAAGACCGCAGGGACCAGAAGCGGATCTCTGCCAGGGTGCGCGTCCTGAACAATCGAAACGAAAACGTCTTTGAAGGTATTTCCCGAGACGAGGGATTTGACACAAACGACTACCTGCAGACCTTTCTTCAACAGGGAGAACAATATCGCGTCACCATCCGCTGCGATGACATCGAACAGGCCGAGACTATCCGGGCAGAAAACAGGTCGGGGCCATGGATCTGGACGATCGCCCGATCAGGAGGTTCTTCTGCCGCAACTCGTTCCGCGAAAGCGGTGGCTGATCTGGTCGCTTTCCTTTCGCAACCGACGGATCAGCGACCCGATATTCAGCGGCAGGAATTTGCAAAAGTGCCCCTGACAAAAGGCGATGCCGCCGAAGCCGTTGCACTGCTTTGGTCAGACCACCAGGACCACATTCGAGCAACTCGAAAGGCCGAAACGGATGCGCGCGAACTGGTGATTGGCGAACTGAAAATGCCATTCGACTTCAAAGTGTTTGGAACGAAGCCGCCGACCGGTCGAAGCCTGTATCTCTCTCTGCACGGCGGCGGTGGCGCGCCGAAGCGAGTGAACGATCAGCAGTGGGAAAACCAAAAACGGCTGTACGAACCTGCGGAAGGTCTTTACCTCGCGCCGCGGGCTCCGACAGATACCTGGAATCTCTGGCATCAGGCCCATATTGATCAGTTCTTCGACAGACTCATTCAGAACCTGATTGTGCTGGAAGAAGTTGATCCCAATCGAGTGTACCTGCTCGGATATTCCGCCGGGGGTGATGGTGTCTACCAACTGGCTCCTCGCATGGCCGACCGCTTTGCGGCCGCGGCCATGATGGCCGGACATCCCAACGAAACTTCACCACTCGGCCTGCGTAATTTGCCGTTTACTTTGCACATGGGAGAACTGGACACCGCATACAATCGCAACAAGACTGCTGTGGAATGGCAGACAAGACTGAAAGCCCTGCAAAAAGAAGATCCAGAAGGCTATGACCACTGGGTTCATATTCATGCTGCCAAATCGCACTGGATGGATCGTGAAGATGCCGAAGCGATCCCGTGGATGGCCGGCAAATCTCGCAATCCTCTGCCGCAAAAAATCGTCTGGAAGCAGGATGACGTTGTGCATTCCAGATTCTACTGGCTCGGCACAAACCCACAACGCATCAGGGAACGCGCTGAGATTCGTGCTGAACGCGACGGTAACTCTTTCGCTGTGAAATCGGATGATGTCGAAGAGTTTGCAGTTCTTCTGAACGACGAGATTGCTGACCTGGACAAACCAATTACCGTCACACACAACGGCATCGTTCTGCACGAGGGAATGGTTGAACGAACGATTGATGCAGCCGCACGCTCCCTGGCAGAACGCGGAGATCCAGCGACGGTGTTTACCAGTCAGATCGCTGTAGTTTTATCCGCGCAACCATAGCTTTCGTTGTTGAATTGCGGTGACAGCATCAGCAGCAGAATGCTGATTCAACGGTTGTTTGTCGGCATTGCTTGCTGCCCATCAATCGAAAGCGGTATGCTGGGCGTTCGAAATATGCACAGCTGAGGCATCGACTGTGCCGCTTTCCTGCGCGATTCAAATTCCTGCCGAGCTGCCAACCTTTCCTGCCGGAGCTGCTCATGTTGATCTGTCTGGTTCGATCCCATGCTGCAGTTGCAGCACTACTGACGGCCTGCCTGCTTTCGGATGCAGCTCTGGCGACACAGCCATCGCCTGTGAGCGAACAGGATGGCGCTGGTCTCCCCGCCAGTGTGTTCACGGAGCTTTCCCGCAGCTTCGACCAAGAACAGTTACCGTTGCTGAAACAGTTTTGTCTTGATTGCCATTCGACCAGCGAAATGCAGGGTGAACTGGATCTCGAAACATTCAACTCGTTCGATGCTGTAAGGCGGCACCCTGCGGTCTGGCAAAAAGTTGTGGAAATGATCGACAACGGCGAAATGCCGCCAAAGGATTCTGCACAACTGTCCGTCCGGGATCGCAAACAGTTTCGCAACTGGGTCCAGGAGTTTCTGAACGCGGAGGCCCTCGCAAGCGCCGGAGATCCCGGGCCCGTCGTCCTGCGACGTCTGAACAATGCCGAGTTCACGTATACCATTCAGGACTTAACCGGTGTGCCGCTGGAGCCGGCTCGCGAATTTCCAGTGGACAGTGCATCGGGGGAAGGATTTACCAATACGGGTAGTTCGCTGGTTATGTCCCCGGCGATGATCACGAAATACCTGGATGCTGCTCGCGAAATCAGTTCACATGCGGTTCTTCTGCCTCAGGGTTTTCGCTTTTCGAAATTCCATACGCGACGCGACTTCACAAATGAGATGCTCGATCAGATTCGCAGCTTCTATGCACGATATACCGACAGCTCTGGTGGTGATCAGGTCAATCTGCAGGGAATTGTTTTCAATACGAATGGTGGCGGACGACTGCCGCTGGAAAAGTACCTGACAGCATTGCTGGAAAACCGAGCTGGCCTGCGAGCCGGCTCAGTAACGTTTGAACAGATTGCACTGGCATCGGCCAACAATTCACCTCAACTCAGTGCACGATACCTGCAGACACTCTGGGAATCACTGGAGGCCGCCGATCGGCCCGATTCGCTGTTGTTGAACAAACTTCGTGCCGCATGGCATCACGATTCACCGGAGGCCCGTTCAGAAATTCTTCAGCAGGTTGCACGATGGCAGTCTGCTTTGTGGCAGTTCACAACGGTGGGGCATATCGGCAAAGTGAACGGGCCGACTTCCTGGCTGGAACCTGTCAGTCCGATTGTGTCGCGACAGGACATCAGATTGCCACTTTCTGCTTTGGCGGCCGCACAGTTGGCCCCTGGCGAATCCGGCCAGCGGGAGATTTCGTTGTACCTTGTCGCGGGCGATGCCGGAACATCGTCGTCCGGCGATGTTGTTGTCTGGGAACGACCGCGACTGGTTGCGGCCGGGCGGCCGGATTTATTATTAAGAGATGTCCGCGATGTGACTCGTGAACTCGCCGCTCATCGCCAGCAGCTATTTTCCACAGCCGAACGATGTCTTGCTGCCGCATCCCGTGCCAGTGAAACATCACAGACCACCGATGTCCATGCGCTGGCTGAGGAATTCTCTGTCGATGCTGCGTCGCTCACCGCATGGCTCGACTACATGGGAATCGGTTCAGCAGGGCCAGTTCGGTTGGGAACGCCCATCGGTCGCAAGATGGAAAACGGTGCGGGCTACGCTTTCATCAATGGGTGGCATGAAGATGACGCGCTCAGCATCGTCGCCAATTCATCGGATCAGCATGTTCGAATTCCCGGCAATATGAAGCCTCATAGCATTGCCGTGCACCCGGCCCCGACACTTTCGGTTGTTGTCGGCTGGAAAAGCCCTGTGACGGGCACACTGAACATCGAAGGTGCCGTTCAGCATGCCCACCCCGAATGCGGGAACGGGACTGCATGGACAATAGAATTGCGGCGAGGAAACACCAGGCAACGACTGGCTGCAGGCATCAGTCACGGCGCGACCGTCATCCCGTATGGTCCGCTGGAAGATATCGCTGTGCGGCAAAATGATGTCGTCTGCCTGATCATCAGCCCTCGGGACGGAAACCATTCGTGCGATCTGACCTCAATCGACATGACTCTGAATTCAAGTCTGCCGGACGGAACAACTCTGCAATGGAACATGGCGAGCGACTTGTCCCCCGACCTGCTGGCTGGAAACCCCCATGCGGACCAGCACGGTCATCTCGACGTATGGCATTTCTTCTCGGAACCCGCAACCGGTTCTACCGGACACGTCATTCCTGCTGGGTCATTGCTGGCCAAATGGCAGAGCGAAGCCGATTCGATAAAGCGATCCTTACTGGCTGCACAATTGCAGAACCTGCTCCAGAACGGCCCGCAGAATGCCCCGGGAGACTCGCCCGACGCGATCTTGTATCAGCAGCTGACATCGCTCAGTGGACCACTGATGTCTTCCGCCCTGCAAATGATCTCCGTCAGGGAAAGGAGCACGGGGTCGTCGTCAGCCAATGGTGTGAATGCTGACGAAGGACTTGAAGGACTCCCATGGGGGCTGGATCGCTCAAAATTTGGAGCACATCCGGCAGACAATGGACTTTCACAGGATCTGCCTGCCGTTGAGTCGGCCAGTCTGTGTGTTGCTGCGCCGTCTGTGCTTGAAGTTCGGCTTCCTGCTGACCTCGTGGCAGGAACGGAGTTCGTCACCACAGCGATGCTGCATCCGGTTTCAGGAGCCGAAGGCAGCGTACAAATGCAGGTCCTCACTTCTCGCCCCGAAAAGCTTGAGGGCCTGCAGCCAGCGTCTGTCACAAATACGAATGGAGTGGGCCCCTGGACATCCAATAATCGTGGCATCGCGTATGCCACGCCCGTCATTGTCAATCAGGACAGCGTCGCACGGGAGCAGATCGAGCAGGCTTTCGACGACTTTCGACACCTGTTTCCGGCAGCATTGTGTTACACAAAAATTGTTCCGGTGGACGAAGTTGTTACTCTCACGCTTTACTATCGCGAAGACAACCATCTGAAACGACTGCTGCTCAGCGAACGCGAAACGGCAGAACTCGACAGACTCTGGGAGGAAATGCGTTACATAAGTCGAGAGGCTTTTGCGACTGTCGATGCCTTTGAACAATTGATGGAATTCGCGACTCAGGATGCGGACCCGGGTGTCTTTGCGCCAATGGCTGGTCCAATTCAAAAGGCTGCCGACAGATTTCGTGACACGCTCAGAAAAAGTGAGCCTACACATATCGAAGCGATGATTGATTTCGCTGCCCGGGCGTATCGACGTGATCTGAAAGCAGGCGAAGCCGATACCCTGCGAAGTCTCTACGCCGAGCTCCGGGCCGATGGCCTCTCTCACGAGGATGCATTCGGCATGTTACTTCAACGGGTTCTTGTAGCGCCGTCGTTTCTCTATCGACTGGAGACCCCAGGCAGGGGCAGCGATCCGTCGGCTGTAAGCAGCTGGGAACTGGCGAATCGGTTGAGCTACTTCCTGTGGTCGTCAGCTCCGGATGCACAACTGCGAGAAGTCGCTGCGAATGGAACGCTTTTACAGCCGGATATTCTGAAATCGCAGGCAACCCGAATGCTGGAGAATCCCCGGTCACGCCGCATGGCGACCGAGTTTTTCTGCCAGTGGCTGCATATCTATGACTTCGATCAGCTGGATGAAAAGAGCGAACAGTATTTTCCGACCTTTGATTCTGTGAAACCGCTGTTGTACGAAGAAGCGATTCTGACATTCACAGACCTGTTGCAACAGGACCGATCTCTTCTGGATTTATTCGACGCTGACCACACGTTTCTCAATGCCGCTCTTGCAGAACACTACGAAATCCCGGGCGTAGATGGCACCAACTGGCGTCGAGTCGATGGCGTGCGGCAATATGCACGCGGAGGCATTTTCGGGCTTGGCGCCACGTTGGCGAAACAATCTGGTGCATCACGCACAAGTCCGATTCTGCGAGGCAACTGGCTGAGCGAAGTCGTGCTGGGCGAGAAACTACCAAAGCCACCGAAAGGAGTTCCTCCGTTACCGGAAGAAGAAGCAAATGTGGAACTGTCGGTGCGGCAACTGGTGGAGCGCCATACCAGCGACGATCGTTGTTCCGGCTGTCATCTGCGGATTGATCCCTACGGCTTTGCCCTCGAGAACTTTGACGCCATCGGCCGTTTCCGAACCAGGGATCTTGGCGGCCGACCTGTCGAAACCAGCACAACGGTTCTGGACGGAACCACGATCGACGGCTTCGAAGGCATGAAACACTATCTGCTGACCGATCGCCGTGACGCTATCGTTCGTCAGTTTTGCAGAAAGCTGCTTGGCTATGCCCTTGGCCGCGCAACACAACTATCCGATGAACCACTCCTGGATGACATCCAGAAAGATCTTGCTCGAAATGACTACCGCATCTCAACGGTTGTGAACGCAATTATCACGAGCCCGCAATTTACGAAGATTCGCGGTAGTGACGTTGCTCAATCGACAAGCGACTGATCACACTGCGCTGGTTCTGCACATTCTTCCGGCACGATCCGTGATCAACGTGCCGCTTCACAGGCAGTCTTCATCTTTTGCAAACCTGTCTTTGCAACCTGCAGCGCGTCCTGTTGCCAGTAGTCTTTGTTGAATAGCTCCAGTGACAATGTCACGCTGCGTCCATTGCCGCCAATCATGTTCAGGATGTCTGTCAAAGGAGCGATGCCATCTCCCGGGTAGACGCGGTGGGAGTCATTCATTTCCTGTCGTGATGGCGAAGCGGGATAATCATTCATGTGGAAGACCTGAATCGCCGCATCGCTCAACAACTGGAGGCCGTTAAATCCAGAGCCGCCCTTAAATATATGATAAACGTCCGGCAACACGCATGCTTTCGGATGATCAGCTTCGGTGCACACGAATACAGTTTCGCCGAGCCGCGAAAGATTGGCAGAAAAGCCCCAAACTTCCAGCTGCGGTGTGACCCCCGTCTGATCGCCAAGTTCCAGCAACGCGCGATAACGCTCTGCGACGACAAACAAATCCAGCTTCGGGCCCTGATTCGCGCCGGATGGTGGAGCGGCGATGCGAGTTCCCCCGAGTACTCTCAGCATATCCATGTCACGTTTGGCTTCTTCCAGCCCGGCTTTCCGTTTTGACTCATCGTCCACAATCCATTGAGCAAAACCGATCGCACTGTCGACTGTCAGACCCGCATCCTGAATCTGTTTTCGAAGATCGGCCAATTTGCCACCGGCTTCAACGAATTCAGCGATACTCCGAATCCAGGGTTCGATTCCATCGTATCCCGCCTCAGCGGCAATACGGATTTCTTCCTGAATGCCGAGTTTTTGCCCTCGAATCGTGCTCGTGTTCAGACAGAACCGAAACGGTGAGGCGATTGTTTGATTGCCGCCGTCAGCTGATTCGGCAGCCACAGCATCTGCGCTCCTCCGGGTTGCCAGTATTCCTGTGGCCGCAGAAGCCAGAAAAGCTCGTCGTGCGAACGAAATTGATTTCGATTCCATTGAGATCTGTCCTCAAGACTAGTCGGGCCTGGTCGCCAGCAATCCGGCGCCCGAAGGTAGTTGACAGAGAAAGCAAAAGAAATCGTTTGTCCACCAGGAGCGGCAAAAACCGGCCAACTCCAAAAAAATCGAGTCTGCCGTGAACCCATTCCCCCGAAGTCACGAAACTGACTTCCGGCCATTGAGTCTCCTTGACAGTATTTTGGATGCGTGATAGTGTTCTGCGCTCGGTGACAAAGTCTTCGGACACGCACCACCAAAACCGGGGGATTAGCTCAGTTGGGAGAGCGCTTGCATGGCATGCAAGAGGTCATCGGTTCAAGTCCGTTATCCTCCAATTCACAGAAAGCCCTGAAAACACTTAGTTTTCAGGGCTTTTTTGTTTTTCACGGTGAACCGATTTCGTGTGCATGTCCCCATTTTTGTCCCCAAAATCCGGACAAGGGAGACTCGTCCATGCGAAAGCCGTTCTACAAAAAATCTCATGGGGCCTGGTACGTCAACCACCACGGCCGAATGATCCGTCTGAGCCAGGACAAGGAGGAAGCGTTCAAAGCTTACCACGAGCTGATGGCATCGGAAGCACCAGCATCGTCGAATGACTCGGTGGCCACACTGATGAACAGCTACCTCGACTGGTGCAAAAAGAATCGGTCAGCTCAGACCTACATCTGGTACAAAGAATTCCTGTCCTCATTCGCCCGTTCGATCGGCGTCCGTCTGAGAATCGGCAGTCTGAAACCTTTGCACATCACGCAGTGGACAGACACTCAAGAAGGCTGGAATGACACGACAAAGCACAACGCCGTGAGAGCCGTCAAGCGGGTCTTCAATTGGGCGGTGAAAGAAGGCCGGCTCCGAATCAGCCCCATTCAAAACGTCGAACGCCCAGCTCCTCGTCGCAGGGAATCATTCTTGACATCTGCTCAGTTCGAGCTGGTCAGGAACTGCGTGAGGGAAGGCGGCTTTCGTGACTACATCACATTTCTGTTTGAAACAGGAGCTCGCCCACAGGAGATCCGTGTGATCGAGGCGAAACATTGTGATGTGAAGGCCGGTCGAATCGTGCTGCCTGCGAGCCAGGCGAAGGGTAAGCAGTATCCGCGACTGATTCTGCTGACACCGGCAGCGAAGGATCTTGTTGCCTCACTGTGTCAACGTCACCCGGATGGCCCTCTATTCGTGAATCGAACTGGCCACGCCTGGAACAAGGACTCCGTGAACTGCCGATTCCGCCGAATCAGAGAGCAGCTTGAAAAGAATGGAACTCCAATTGCCGGTCTCTGTGCCACCAGTGCAAGGCGTCGGTCTCGTCGTTCTTGAGGAACAGGTGCAGCTTGCCGTTGATGATCTTGAAGTTAGTTGGGCACGCCTCGAACTCCTTGTCGATGGACATACCAAAGGCGCATCGACCGCCGTAGACAGGGATGTACTTGTCAGGGTTCCGGTCGAACTCTGTTTTCACTTCCTCGTTGACGAAGTGGTAGACCTTGCCGTCGTGCGTGGAAGAGAACTGTGGATCGCCTTTCATCGGCTGGCTCAGTGCGAAGTAAGCGACCGGGCAGTGCCCCTGAAGTTCTGGTGTGTGATCTAGAGTCATGGTGATTCATCTTTCTTAATGGTTGTCGGGATTGAGATTGTGAGAGCAGGCGGCAACTACTTGCCTGCGATCTTGGGCCGTGCCGCTCGCAGGACGGGATAGGTGCCGGTGAAGACATAATCCTCATTGGCTCCCGAGTGGCAGGCGTTGCACGATTCTGTCTTCATCCGAGTCCCCACCGATGCGTAGTCGGGCGCTTCCCCAAAGCGGAAGAAGGCCCAGCCTCCCGGTTCGTCGCTGAACCGCTTTGAGTCCTTCACCATCGCTTCCAGGCTGACGAACTCTCCTTGGAAGTAGCCGTTGCCACTGTCCATCTTCTTGCCACCGACCGAAACGAGTTCCTTGAGGATCACTGTGCCCTCGGCAAACTTGCCGGTCTGCTTGTAGGCGGCGTAACTGGCTGGATCGATGTAGACGTTGTGGAACTCGGGAAAGGCCGCCTTGCCATCGTTCATGTCGTTGGGCGTGACGGGTGCCCCGACGAAGACCCATTCCCGGTGATCGGCTGGGCGCAGCAGTTCGCCCTGCTCGTTGTGGTTCACCAACCTGGCCTGCATTCCGGGTTCTCGCTCGGCAGCATTCGCAGTTGCCATCGGCGTGTCGGCTGAGGTGCCGCAGCCTGACAGCAGCAGTGGCGCTGAGGCGGTTCCGGCGAACAGCAAGACGGCTCCCAACAGGTTCTTTTTGTGACGCATGTGTCTTCTCCTCACTGAGTGAATCAAGTGGCCCTGAACGACGGTGTTCACTGGCACGGCTCTCGCATTTGCAAGGAGAGTGCCAAACAGGGAGGAGACGCTTGGAAGCGTCGTAAACCGTTGGCACAAAAGGCGTTCATCTTCACGGCACTTTTCAGGAGAGGCTTTGGTGAATACGATATTTCGTAACACGACACGACATTCCGTGAATGTTAGGGATGGAGAAGGGGTTCTGATGGCGGCGAAAGGCAAACCGATGGCGCCCGACCCGGATGCTACGCTGCGGTCCATCATGGAGGGGACTGCCGGGGCCAGTGGCGAGCATTTCTTTCGCTCGCTGGTGCAGTACCTCGCCGTCTCACTCAATGTGAAGTCATCGTTTGTGGCCGAGTTCAACCCGGAGCGAACGCAGGTCCAAACGCTTGCTGTCTGGGTGGATGGAGAGCATGTCCCCAACTTCGACTTTGGGATCGAGGGAACGCCCTGCAAGCACGTTCTGAGCGGAGCGATTCAGCATTTCGCCGATGACGTACAGCAGTTATTCCCACCAACGACTATCTCCGTGCGTTAGATGCTCGCAGCTATCTGGCGATTCCCCTCGTGGACGAGACGGGTGTTGTTGTCGGGCATCTCGCCGTGATCGACGACAAGCTTCTCGCCGCCGACGAGCGAGAGCTTTCGATCTTCCACATCTTCGCCGCCCGAGCGACCGCCGAATTGATTCGTCGGCAGGCCATCCGGCAACTGGACGACAGCCGCCAGCGAGAACACCGCTTGCGGGTTGAACGCCAACGAATGGAAGCAGAAGTCGCCTACCTGCGGGAAGAGTTGAGGAACACGATCCGACTTCTCGGAGATCGTCGGGAGAGTGACGGTATCTGGAAGGTGTTGCGGAGCATCGACATGGTAGCTCCCACCGATAGCACGGTGCTGATTCTCGGGGAGACCGGCACGGGCAAGGAACTCGTGGCACGGGCCATCCATAAGAACAGTAAGCGGAGTAATGGGCCGTTCGTGCGAGTCAACTGCGCTGCTTTGCCCGAGTCGCTGCTGGAGAGCGAACTCTTCGGCCACGAGCATGGAGCATTCACCGGAGCGACTCAAAAGCGGACAGGTCGCTTTGAGTTGGCGGACGGAGGGACAATCTTCCTTGATGAGATCGGTGAGATGCCGTTGCCTGCGCAATCACGTCTGCTGCGTGTATTGCAGGAGCAGGAACTCGAACGTGTCGGCAGCAGTCAGACGATCCGGGTCGATACCCGAGTGTTGGCTGCTACAAATCGAAGCCTGCTCGATATGGTGGACGAAGGGACGTTTCGGGAAGACCTGTATTACCGGCTCAACGTCTTTCCGATTCAGGTGCCTGCGCTGCGGGAGCGCAGGGAAGACATTCCCACGCTGGTCCGATTCTTCATCAAGAAGCTGGCCGAACGACTGGGCCGACAGATTGAAAGCGTACCCGCCAGCATCATCTCGACTCTTCAGGAGTACAACTGGCCGGGGAACGTTCGGGGTTGGAGAATATCGTCGAGCGGGCAATGATTCTCTCCACGGGTGACACGCTGCAACTTCCCAGCGGTGTGATTCCCGTCCACCGCCAGAAGAAAAGCTCGGTCCTGCGGTCACTCGCCGAGATGGAGACCGAACACATCCGGGCCGTGCTGGACCACACCAACGGCGTCATCGCCGGGCCGCAGGGAGCAGCCAGGATTCTCGACATGAACCCCAATACGCTTCGCAGCCGGATGGAAAAGCTGGGCATCACGGTGGAACGCTGAGATGCGAGAGTTCCGAGTCAAACGCATCTATGACGCCCCCAGCCCCGAAGACGGTGTGCGGCTCTTGGTAGATCGCCTGTGGCCACGAGGTGTCTCGAAAGAGGCGGCCAGGATCGACTTGTGGGCGAAGGAACTCACACCATCGCATGAACTGCGCAAATGGTTTCACGACCAGCCCGATCAACACGCCGAGTTTGCCAACCGATACAGGCTGGAACTCAACGAACGCCTCGACGAAATCATCGGAATGTTTTTGTCGATCGATTCTTCACGGTTGACCCTGGTAACTGCCACGAAGGACTTGAAACGAGGTCACGTCGCTGTCTTGTGTGAATTCCTCGAAGCTATGGTCATCTAACCTGCCCGCCTCCTGCACTCATGCCAGAATCACCTCAAGTGCTCTGACTACAATGCACAGGCTCATCGTCATCGATCGAATGCCCGGTCAAAGAAAAGTTCAACTGGTATCCTTAATCCTCCACTTTCTTAAAACAGAAGCCGCTGATCAAATGGGATCAGCGGCTTTTCTTGTGGAGTCATGGAAGAGTTCAGAGCTCAATCGGGAAACGCAGTGATTGCCCCGATTGACCGAAATCAAATGCTGGCAGTAACTTCTGGAGTTCAATCGTCCAGTACCTTCTGCGATTAGAATCAATGTCGCCGCACTTCGTCTATTTGGGGCCTGCAGCGCTTCGATAGATGTGCGTTCTCTCTGATGGCGGTCGAAAGTGATCTCGATGTGGCGAAACCACACGCCTGCGGCATGTGATGTCTTGACTTATGACACGCCCTCATCGGGCAGTTTACTCCGGAGACTTCGCGCCACAACTGTCATCAGTCCGATCACAGAGTGTGAGGTTTGTTCTGCAGCACAAAAGCGTACTACAACTTCAGAGACAGCCACCCGCTCGCACCGATCGCCGTCTCGCAGAATGATTCCATACGTGGCCTGCGGTCGGAAAGGACACCACTGCCTGAGTGGTGAATTGACGGTTTGGAGTCGCTGTTCGAACAGCTTTCAGGCCTGTTGCCCGGCGGGCTGTCAAGCCGGACAATGTTGTGATGAAGACTCCTGCGTTCCGTCGTCCGGATCGAGAACAAGTGTTCGAACGATAACGTGGACCAGTACATTCGTGAATTCCGAACCATTAGCCGGTGTTCAGGACGAGTGAGCCGTCATTTCGGTCCCTGAAAACAGGCTCAGCGACAACTCTTTCCTCGCCGAAATGCAGATCCCATATTTGCACTTGCAATTACTGAATCTGCACGGGTATAATCGGTTGAAAAGAAAATGACACGCATCACCAAGAAACAATTTCTCGCGGACTCTCAGGGAAGAACGTTCGTCGACGTCGCCGATGACCCGGAACAGCCATTTAATGTTGTGCTGAAGTTTTTTAGTTCGGCCGATCGACAGCGGCGAATGGAAGATTCGGAGATTCACCACGACAGGCCGCCTCTGGCGGGAGTTGTGCGTGAACTGGAAGCGGAACCTGCTGTCAATCAGTTTCTGTCTGAGATTCATGTGACGCAGAGTAAGCGGTTACGCCAGGCAATCGGCGTTGTCGTTCGCATGATCATGGAACGTCGTGGCTGGAAGAAATCAGGACGAAAGGGGTCGTTGGGGGTACGTGCCCCGAAGACGTCCGTGCGATCTCCGCGACATAATTCTGGTGGCCTGGCATTTTGGTTCGTTCGCGGCGAGCGGTACGAACGAGAAGAGGGGATGCCGTATCGTTCTGTGCGAGAGCGATTTCAAGAGCTTGAGTCCCCAGCGAACACGAAGTAGTTCGACTGAAGGAAGCCAGCCATAACTGCGCTGGTGTTGACTCGGCCAGCCGTCGGTCGCAACCGATGTGAGTGACAAGGACGAACAGCGGGCACTGGTGCGCCGGCGGACGCAAGGCCAGGGACGGCGGGACGGGGTCGAAGAAGTAATTGAATACCTTCGCTCGAATTCGAGCGTTCCTTGCCGGGAGTAATGCGATGAATGCATTTGATGTGTGGGTTCGCCCGCTGGGTAAAAGTTGCCGCGTACGCGTGAGTGGAACTACGAATGCCGAGTGGCTTCTGAAGAGGCTCGGCGAGTCGTTCGCAGTGGATAATGCTGATCCATGCCGTGAGAAGCAGGAATCGGACATTTGCACATTCGAGGTGCCATGTAAGTTGCCACGGTCGCGCAATCGTCTGGAGAAGGCGCTGGCATCCATGCCTGAAGTGAGATTAAGGATGCGACCGGAGTGATCAACGTGGATTTTCAAAGGAGATCGAAATGTGGAACTGGTTTACAAATTTCTGCTTTTCTGTACTCGCTCTGTTTGAGCGAGCCTGGCGATCGATTTCGAAAGCCTGGAAGGCCTGACAGCAGGTCCCGGGCAGAGCGTGGAATGGCTGGCGTTAACGCACATAACGCCGGCTATCCGGGGAACGTGATCGTTCAGCATGTGCTCGATGACGGGCATGGGAGCTTTGGATTCAGGGCCGCGACGGGAGTTTACGAAGACATTGTCAAAGTCGGGGCCATCGACGCAACAAAGGTCGTTCGCTGAGCGCTCGAAAATGCCGCCAGCGTGTCATCCTTGTTACTGGTCAGTGGAGCCGTCATTGCGGAAGCCATGACAGGGAGAATTAATGATGGATAAACATACTCTGATCATTGCCACTATGGCGAAAGAATGTTGCGTTCTGCTGGAGGAGACAAAGCAGTCGAACAATACCCTGCCGAGGACGCTGCAGCCTGATCATTTGCTTTGGATGTCGAAACAGATCTCGAATCACGCAGACGACTGGCCCGCAACGAAATTGCACCGGTGGATTGGCTACGTGCAAGGTGGGATGGTCGGGAATCGCATGCTTGACTTTGAGGGGGCAAAGGCAATGTTCAACAAGGTCCGAGAAACCTTTAAGGGAACAGAGATCGATCAGGATCTGATCGACCATCTCGACGCTGAAAATCCATTCCGGCTGGAGACCGGCGGAGAGTCGTAGACACCAGTTCTCATCGAAAACCTTGCGGACAGAAGATCAATGACAACGACGTCCGGGATTGCTGCGACCCCCCTTTAAGATCTGCTCAAAGGCAGGGATTCAATCGGTCCCGCAGTCGTCTCGGCCTTACCGGAGAATGGCTGCGACGTGGTGGACGGTTTTTTCGACAAGCCGACTAACGTTGGATTTCCTGCGAACAGCGAATGGAAACTGAGGCCCTATCCGTTAGTGAAGGGATATCTTCATTAACCGCGAGGGAGAGCCCTGGGTAGGACGCTCATCATCCGAGTCAACAGACCATAACGGCCGTCACGACAAACTCCGCATTGATCGCTCAGTCGGCAAGTGCCGCTCAAATAGAATCAGAGTACGAATTGAAATTCGATTCACGGACGAGTTGCTATCGCATTGCGGAGTCCTCGACATGAATGGAAAACGCCCGCAGTCCATGACGTTTGTTGGCACCGTGTTCAGTCTGACAGGCAACAACCTGATGGTGGAAGTCCGCGACGGGAAGAAGCGGACTTATTCGGGAGCCGATGAGGCCACGATCACCAGCGACGGGAAGATCAGCACGCAGGAAGAAACATACATTGGTCAGCATATTCGCCTGACTTCACGTAATAAGGAGTTTGATATCGTCTCAGTCATCGAATCACTCAGGGACAATGCGGAGTTTCCGTTTGTAACCGGAGTCCGTGGATGAGCCTGAACCATTTGAGAGTCGCAGCATGACAGCTAGTCACCGTCTCTCTGCGGTCAATGAACAGCCTTCGATTTGAACGGAAATCAATAAATGACGACGAATTCAGGAAATTCAGGAATGTTGGTCGCCAGCGAAATCATGACCCAAAACGTAATGACGCTGTCGCCGCAGACTTCCATTCCACAAGGAATACATGAACTGTTGGTGAGGCAGTTTTCGGAAATGCCGATCGTCGACGACGACGGCGCGTTTCGAGGTATGTTTTCAGAGAAGTGCTGCATGCGGATTCTCGCCACGCTGGTGGACCTGGCGGAGATCCCGATTCGAAGAGCACCGACTGCAACTGACGTGATGGTGCCCCGCAGGAAACTGCTCACTCTGTCGCCTGAGCAGGATGTTCACACGGCGATGGAAATGCTCTTGCAGCGAAGTTGCTCGGGAGCGCCGGTTATCGATTCGAACGAACAGTTCCTGGGCGTTTTCTCGGAGAAAACGTGCATGGGATTCATCATTGAGGCAGCGTACAACAACCTTCCAGGCGCGACCGTTCGTGAATTCACAGATCCGGACAGTAATCGCCTGATCGATGCCGACACTGACCTGCACAGCATTGCCAGGATCTTCATGAATGTTCCTTACGGACGCCTTCCGGTCATGGACGCCAACAGGATTATCGGGCAATTGTCCCGAAGAGATGTCCTGCAGCATTCGGGCGTGCTCGCCTGCATCATGAAACACCATTTGACAGAGTCCGAGACGATACATGTTGCTCCATTGCCGGAAGAAGCGGAAGTCTGGTCCAGAGTGCGCGACACACTGTCGGATTACACCATCAGTGACTTCATGAATCACTCATCGCAGACAATCCACACCAGCATGAATCTGTTTTCAATCGCAAGGCTGTTCATGGTGTCGCCCTTCCGTCGTTTTCCTGTCATCAATGATGACAGGTTGGTCGGGCAGATCAGTCGTTGCGATCTTCTGCGTGAAGTCCTTCGTGTGACGTGTTAGTGGAATCATCAGCGACTAAATGCTTTAACCTGTACGTTTGTGGTATCTATATTGGTCTTGCATCCTAAGATGGGCGCAGGTGCAGTCGTTGCGCCTCCAGTCGAGGCAATGAATGATGTTGAATCGCCGTGGTCGAAAGTCCTTACCAGTACTGACTTCAGTTGTCTGTTGTGTCCCTGGTTCTGAGTCAGCTGCTCGAGTTCCATCCATCAGCACGCAGCGGGTACCAACCCGAGTCAGGATGCGTGCGAATCATGTCAGCTAAGAAGCCTGCTCCACTCTTTGCTCAGCGCCCGCGCCCTCGTTGTCCCGTTTGCGGGGAAGCAAGTTATTCGGCAGCCGGAACTCACCCCCAGTGTGCTGTTCGTCGCCTGGATGAGAAACGCATGAAGTTGGTCCGGCTGGAAGCCCCTCAGGCGCAGACAAAGAACTTTGTGCCCCTCACTGACATGAGTCCATGGAACCGCGTATGCCCGTCATGTCATGCGCCCCGGTACGCTCGTAAGAACATCTGCACGTGCGGATACGTTTTCGCGTCTACGTCTGCTCCTTTAATTCAGAACGGCGAAGAGTCATGACAGATGTTCTGACCTGGATCGTCGTCGCAGGACTGACTGGCGCCATCTACGTTACGGTGAGCCGGTATTTTTCACTCTGGCTGCAGGCGTATTTGACCGGAACACATATCAGTCTGCTGTCGCTGATCACGATGTCGCTGCGAAAGATCGATCCGGCTGTGATTGTCCGCTGCAGGATCATGGCAGTTCAGGCTGGCCTGCAGTCGTTTTCCACAGACGCCCTGGAATCACAGTATCTTGCCGGAGGAAATGTCGAGCGAGTGACCCAGGCCCTGGTGATTGCGAATCGTGCAGGTATTGTTCTGGACTGGGACACCGCAGCAGCGGTTGACCTTGCCGGAAGAGATGTTCTGGAGGCTGTCCGGATCAGCGTAAACCCGATCGTGATCATGTGCCCGGACCCGGCAGCGGGTCGCAGCGATACACTGGACGGTGTTGCGAAAGATGGAATTCAGCTGAAGGTTCGTGTTCGAGTGACCGTCCGAACCAATCTCTCGCAGCTGGTTGGCGGCGCGACAGAATCCACCGTCATTGCTCGCGTTGGGCAGGGGATCGTTTCCGCAATCGGATCGTGTAACAGCTACCGAGACGCACTCGCTGATCCGATGGTGATCACTCGAGAAGTTCTCGCCAAAGGTCTGGACTCGCAGACTGCATTTGCGATGGTCTCGATTGACATCGCCGACATTGATGTGGGCGTAAACATCGGAGCCAACCTGCAGATCGCTCAGGCGAAAGCAGACGTGCGTATTGCCGTGGCGCATGCAGAGAAACGCCGCGCGATGGCGGTTGCTCGCGAGCAGGAAATGGTTGCATTGACGCGTGAGAACGAAGCAGCCGTTGTTCGAGCGGAAGCGGACGTTCCGTCAGCCATCGCGACAGCCTTTCGAAGAGGGCAGCTGCGCGTCAGACATCACCCCCGTCGAATTCAAACAGTCGGGCAATCATCGCTCTCGGATGCTGGCAGTAGAACCGGGAAACTTCGGTTGCCATCGGTTTCATCAGGTTCAAATACCACTGACGCATGGGAAACGGAGGGCGGTGCCTGTGAAGTCAGAAGGTAAATCCGGATCAGCAGTTCGAGGCATATTCAATGACAGAAAGGTTCTGGAATGAACTGGATTGATGTAAGCAGCAACCGGAAGCACGCGGGCGAGCGCATCAGGGTCACATGGGGAAAGCTCAGTGATGCCGATATCGCGACCATCAATGGTGATCGGGAACAGCTCGCCAACGTGCTGCAGCGGCGGTATCGCTTCAGCGAGGCAAAGGTGGAGCAGATGATTACGAACTTCCCTGACGCGTTGGGTAGCCAATGAAACACTTAGTCAAGCCTCTTCTTGTTTCAACGTATCCGCCGGAAGAGTGTGGTCTGGCGACCTTTACAAAAGACTCAGCCGACGCCGTGGATCTGGCGGCCGGTCAACCGGTATCGACTATTGCCGCCATACAGAAGCTGCATCAGCATTCCGGGCAGGATTCTCGCATTGTCCACGTCATCGACAACCAACGCCCAGATGCGTACCTCACGGCTGCAGAAGTAGCCAACGATGGCCCTTGTGATGTGGTGAGTCTGCAGCATGAGTTCGGTCTATATCCCGGTCACTGGGGCAGCCGCATCACAGACTTCATGGAACACTGTCACAAACCAGTGGTCACCACATTTCACACTCTGTTGACGGAACCAGATGCAGTGCCAAGACAGCTCATTCGCGACATCGCCGCAAACAGCGACGGCATCGTTGTGATGACAGACATTGCAGCGAAGCTACTTTTCGAGGTCTACGGCGTCGGTGGTTCGCGCGTGGAAGTGATTCCGCATGGAGTGCCGGTTGTACCATTCGCGCGCAATAAGACTCATCGAGAAGAGTTAGGCCTCACGGATCGCCAGGTGATCTGTACCTTCGGCCTGATCAATCCGGGGAAGGGCCTGGAGCACATGATCCGGGCCGTATCGCGTATTGTTGTGACATGCCCGGATGCTCTGTATCTGATCGTGGGAGCAACACATCCTCAGGTCAAACGCGAACACGGCGAAAGCTATCGCGAAGAGTTGAATGAGCTAACCGAGTCGCTCGGAATCAGCCGCAACATTCGATTCGTCAACAGATACCTGAATCTCCCTGAGTTGCTGGCCTATTTGCAGTCGTGCGATGTCTTTGTGACACCGTATCCAGGCAAGGATCAAATCGCCAGCGGCACGATGGCTTACGCGATGGCGGCCGTTGGTGCTGTGGTCAGTACGCCGTATCTTTACGCGGAAGAAGTGCTGGCGGACGGTCGAGGCATCCTCGTTCCATTCGCCAACAGCAGTGCGTTGGCCGACGCGACGTGGCGATACCTGACGGACGGCGAGTTGCTGTCGAACACCCGGCGGCGCGCCTACGAGTATGCCAAACCGATGTTCTGGCCCAACGTCGGGCGGAAATACCTTGGTTTGTTCAACCGCCTTGTTGATCGCGACTCTGAATACACAGGTCGAAATTCGAGCAGGGATCTTCATGCATCAGGCGAGAATAGTCGCCCACCACTTTCACAAAAAGGACTTTGATGCACGCTTCAAGCTTTCCGTCACTCGCCCACCTGGATCGGATGACGGACTCAGCCGGACTGATTCAGCACGCCATCTACAACATTCCGCGCCGATCAAGCGGCTACACAACTGACGACAACGCGAGAGCCCTGCGTCTTTGCGTTCGTCTTTGCGCCGATCATTCCGATGAACGCATGCTGGAACGAGTTGCATGTTACCTGAGCTTCATGGAACACGCTCAACAGTCCGCGGGCGGTTTTCACAACTTTATGAGCTATCAGCGCAACTGGCTGGACGACAACGGCTGCGGCGACAGTCAGGGACAGGCGGTGCTGGCGCTCGCCGAGGTTCGTGCCGGCAATGTGCCTCGGGGCTTTCGCGACCTGGCAAAGGAACTGATGGACAACGCCGCGCCTGTCCTGCGTGATCTCACCAGTCTGAGAGCTCATGCCTACGTTGTTCAGGCATGGGGCATCCTGCGAAGAGCAAGGGTTGCGGGCATCGGCGAATTGGAATCAATCGCCCGCAATGCTGTCGGCCATCTCGTCAACGCCTGGCAGGCAAATCAACACGTCGGCTGGGAATGGTTTGAGCCACAAATGACCTACGCGAATGCAGTACTGCCACATGCGATGTTCGATGCTGCGGACGGATGGTCTGACGAGGAGTACTTGTCCATCGCGGAGTCTTCATTTCGCTTCCTGGACAAAGCTACCACGACCGGCAACATTTTTTGGCCTGTTGGAAACGACGGCTGGTACTCGCAGACCGGTGAAAAATCGCTGTACGACCAGCAACCTGTCGAAGCCTCCACGATGGCCGCGGCGGCATTATCTGCAATGGAGCTGCAACACGACCAGGACTACCTGGTGGCATTCCAGAAGGCCCACGGATGGTTTCACGGAGAGAACAGCCTGCATTCTTCCATGGCAGACACCGAAACCGGCGGATGCCATGACGGACTGGAATCCACCGGCGTGAATCGAAACTTCGGGGCCGAATCCACGCTTGCCTATCTGTGGACGGAAGTCCTCGCGCTGGACGCACACCTGGTCCCCAACAACGCGACGTCCGTGTCCTCCTCTCTGCGAAGCGTACCACAATTCACAGAACGTCCGGAGCGTCGTGATGGCACTCCTGATATCGAAATCACAAGTCCGGTTTTTCTAACGGGGAGAGAGTTCTAATGGGTGACAAAGGCAGCAAAGACAAAGGCAAGCGAGAACAGCAAAAGAAGGCGATGCTGAGCCTGAAGGAGAAAAGAAAGGCAAAGAATGACAAGAAGATAAAGTCCGGCTCGGTAACGACGTAGTCCATTCAGCGCCTCTCTCGTATTCCCGCAGGTACAGCGTCAGCCAGTGGACCGCAATCAGCGGTCCAGCATGGCCGGCGTCGTTGCCACACGCATTTCACGTAGTCGATAGCAAAGTTTTCACCCTCTTATGAACAGCACTGCCATTAGGCTCCAACGCACAACAACCATTTTGCAGCCTGACCAAACTCGAGTCCTGTTGCGTCCGTTCAGCCCCGGAGACGCCCAGCGTTGCGGAAGAGTGATCGCTCGAATTCTGGCCTTACCGGAAGATCAGATGCGGCCATTGCTTGAGGAGATTTCCGCCGAGTTCTCAGGGCGACATCAGCAGATCCGCAGCATGTTTCTGGAACGATTTGAACAGATCCGCGAACAGCACGTACCAGATGAAGGCGTCTCCGAAGAAAAACGCATGCTGATCGGTTCGTACTTTCTCGCCGAGTACTCACTTGAATCTGCGGCGTTGTTCAACCCGTCAATCGTTCCGCACACAGACCAGACCAATCTTCCGGCCGGAGCCCTGCGATTCATCCTGAGTCTGCGTGCCACTGGCGAAGGGCACGTCTCGTCGATCACTTTTCGTACGGGCATCGTCCATAAGGACAATCGCATCGAGATTCATGATCCGGCGCACCTGCTGACGGAGCCTCGTCAGATTCCGAATTCGCAGTACGAAAAAGGACTGTTCTCACGGAAGCTGACTGAACTGGGACTCCAAAGTGACTTCACAGGTCGCGTCATGAATCGACTGGGCGAAACATTCACAACGCACGACCTGCGGCAAAGCATTGACGCCGAAGTCGAGCTGGAACGGCTCGCTGATGGTGTCCTGCATCGAGACCAGGGGGTCGCTCACGGCATCTGGATGCTGGCGAAATCCAACTACGAGGTTCAGTTTCAGCCCGAACAAAGACTGTCCGAACGAATATTGTTTCCTGCCACACCGACGCAAAGCAACGGCATCGAAGACGCCCGCTTTGTGCGGTTTCAAAATGATGACGGAAGCCATGTGTACTACGCCACGTTCACCGCCTTCGATGGCAAAGTAATCATGCCGGAACTGGTGGAAACCACCGACTTCCTCAAGTTTCGATTCAGCACACTGAACGGCCCCGCCGCAAAGAACAAAGGCATGGCCATGTTTCCGCGGAAGATCAATGGGCAATACGCCATGCTGTCGCGGCAGGATAACGAGAGTATCTCGCTCATGTACTCCGATAACATTCACTTCTGGAATCAGCGACAGGTGGTGCTGAAGCCTAAGTTCCCGTGGGAATTAATTCAGCTCGGAAACTGCGGCTCCCCCATTGAAACCGACGTGGGTTGGCTGGTGTTGAGTCACGGTGTCGGGCCTCTGCGAAAATACTGCATCGGAGCGTTTCTGCTGGACCTCGAAGATCCCGGCATCGTGATCGGACGCCTTCGCGAACCGTTGCTGAGCCCCAACGCCAACGAACGCGAAGGCTATGTGCCGAACGTCGTCTACACCTGCGGTGCTTATCTACACGGCAGCGAACTGATCATCCCGTATGCGATGGCCGACCACGCCACAGGATTCGCCACCGTGCCGGTGGAAGACGTGCTGGCAGCCCTCGAACCGGAGACCGCATGACATTGTCTGCCACGAAGAATCGGATTGCCGTCCTGTCGCCTGTTGCCTGGCGCACTCCCCCTCATCAATACGGAGCGTGGGAAACGGTCGCCGGCAATATCACGGAAGGCCTGGTTGCACGCGGATGGGACGTCACACTTTTTGCCACCGGTGATTCGCAGACCTCCGCACACCTGCATGCCGTTGTTGACAGAGGTTATGAGGAAGATTCTTCCGTTGATCCCAAAGTCGCCGAGTCCCTGCACATTTCGGAAGTCTTCGAACGGGCGGATGATTTCGACCTGATTCACAGTCACTATGACTTCATGGCGCTGCCATACTCTCGGCTCGTGAAGACTCCGGTATTGACAACGATCCACGGGTTTTCCTCACCGAAAATTATGCCGGTGTACCAAAAGTACTGTGACGGAAACTACGTGTCGATCAGTGAGTCTGACCGCGCCCCAGGTCTGAATTATCTTGGTACGGTCTACAACGGCATCGACGTGTCTCTGTACCCACTGCAAGCAGCGAACGGTGACGCTCTCATTTTCCTCGGACGAATTCATCCGGACAAAGGGGTCCACCTTGCGATTGAGGTCGCGCAGCAAAGCCGACAGCCACTCATCATTGCCGGCATTATTCAGGATGAAACCTATTTTCGCGAACAGGTGGAACCGCACCTGGATGGCGAACAAATTCGATTTGTCGGAGCGGTCGACATGGCGGGAAAAAACGAATTGTTTGCCCGCGCCAGGGCGCTGCTGCATTACGCAGGCCGACTACCACAACGTCGGGATCTTTCCGGAAAAGTTCAACGGATTCTACGCGCGGCTCGACAGACCTCATTCGGAAATTGCGCCCTGGTCGATCTGGATTACTTAATCGCCGGACCTCGTCTTCTGGGGTGAATCTAAGTTTGTGATGAAGCCCGAGCCATACCACTGGGATGAAATGAAGATTGGCCCTGGAGCTCCGCCGATCAAAACGCAGGAAGGCTGGCTTTCCATTTATCAGGGTGTCTTTGGGAGCATGGACGGGGCCGTTTACCGACTCGGCGTTGCGTTACACGATTTCAAAGATCCGTCGAAGATCATCGGTGTCGGGAACTCATGGATTCTGCAACCCCAAGCGCCGTGGGAAGTCACCGGCTATGTGCACAACGTGGTGTTCACCTGCTGTGCAGTCGCTGAGTCAGATGAGACCGTCAAAATCTATTGGGGCGAAGCAATTCTTCAGGCCGGTGAAACGTGAAGACTTCCCGGCTTCTTGAATTGGGCTCCAGCGTATTCGTGAACTGAGTCACTGCGCCCGTTGACTCATATGCGAACGGAAGAGGCAGCCGATAATGGATACTCAGTCGGCATTCCGGTTGTCGATTTCGCCGACTGGGTTTCCACTCCGGTCAGCGTGTGACCTTCCGGTTTGGCCTCGATGACGCCGATGATCTGTGCGTCAACGTACAGCAAGTAATCTGCTGAGCCAGTCTTTAACGGGAATTCACCAACGGCAACACCAAGACCTGCCGAGATGTGAAGATCACGGTGATCCTGCACGATCCAACCAGCAGCATGAAGCTGCCTGTCGATTTCTGGTCGTGCGCGTTGTTCGGGAGTCATCGCCCAGTTCCATCGCCACTGATTGACCAAAAAGTCCCATCAGCATACGATTTTCCAGTCCAACCAGCAATCAGGTAGGTGTCCAGAATGCAATTTGGCGACCGAGTTCGAGAGTTGCGTGAGCAGTTCGGCATCACGCAGAAAGAACTGGCTCAGCGTCTCAACGTCAGTGCCAGTTACGTCAACAAGGTGGAGAAAGGCAGACTCCATTTTGGCGACTACCCGTCCGCCAAGTTCATCCACAAAATCGCCGCCGAACTCGACGCTGACGAAGACGAACTCTTGCTGCTGGCGGACAAAGTGCCAGAGGCGATTCTGAGACGGATTCAGGAAAGGCCGGAGGCGTTCCGAAGAATCGCAGAAATGGATGAAAAGGAATTGGACCGCTTTCTTGAACAGTATGGAACTCGTGGGTAGCACCCGACATGGACGACGAACTTGATGACTTCGAGCATGATGAAACGAGTGACTTCGCCGAGTTCCAGCCTGCTCGTTTTTCATCTGACCTTGGGCTTCCGGCTGGTGACGAACAACAACTCAAAGATGCCGCCGTTGCTGTGCGGCAGGAGTTTCGAGACAGTTCTCAATGGAAACGATTGAACTGCAAAAAGGTCAGTGTGTTCGCTGAGAGAGATCGGGGTACGATCTACGTCGTCCACATCGGGAAGACTGTCGAGTTCGACTGGAGATGGGAAGGTGCGAAAGCCTTTTGTCCAGACTCGCTGGATGATGATCCGAGTTTCTCGGATCGATTCTACTCGGAAGCCGAATACGAAGATGATGCCGTCTGGTCGGGCGAGATTGTCGAGGTGGATGAGCAACACGGTTGCCTGTTCATTGCGCTCGATGATCCAGAAGCGATTCCCAAGGTTGGCCCCTTCTTTGTGCGTCCGTTCGAGTTCCTGTCAGTGCTGGATGCCATTTACAACGGTGATGAGTTTGAAGAAGTTCGGGAGCACCTTCGGGCAAGATTGAATGCTTCCGAAGGCGACGTGCATCCCGACGTTTTGCTCAAGGCGAATGTTGGTCTTTCTCATCTGCAAAGCTGGTGGCAGCATTCGTGGAACGTTTTGTGGGGACCACCCGGAACTGGAAAGACCTGGACGACCGGACAACAAATCGCACGAGTCCTGAGCGACAAGCGGGAACGCATTCTGATTGTCTCAACGACCAACAAGGCCACCGATGCCGTGGCATTGTCTCTGGGCGAAGCGGCAAAGAACGTCTGTCCGGGCGAGTTGGAAAATGAAACTCTGCTGAGGATCGGCAAGGGGGCTTCGTACCAGACATTTGTTGGCCGACAACTCGATTCAATGCTGGCTGGTACAGAGTCGGAAGTTCTCTCCAGGATTGACGGACTGACTCAGCAACTTCGGTTGTTCGATTCGTGGGAAGAGAAGGCTCTGACTCGAAAGCAGATTGGTGAACTGAGAACCACGGGCAACGACCAGAGCAATCGAATCTTCGTTGATCCGGCCAATCGAGTCGTCGTGACCACCGCATTCAAAGCGATGAGCTTTCTGAATGATGACGCAATTCGAAAGATGGTGGCGAATGGTGAAGCTCCATTTACGACGATTTTCATTGATGAAGCCGGGTTGATCTCAAGGGCGGCGGTGGCGGCTTTATCACTGCTGGCGGCTCGTCGAGTCGTTCTCGTTGGTGATTCCAGACAGCTTGCACCCATCAGCCGCATCTCACGAGTGTTGCCCACTCGACAACAGACATGGCTCGCCAGTAGCGCCCTGAGCCATCTCGAAGAAACAAGTGATGTTCCAACTGCCGTCCACCTGCTTTCCGAACAACGCCGGATGCACCCGGATGTCTGCAAGGTCGTTTCGTCGTTCCAATACAATGGCGTGTTGAAGACGGCCAGGGACCGAGCATCGCAGGAATCAACGCTCTCTGCGTTTCTCGCAGACCGCTCAAGGACGCTCTGGTATGTCCTCGACGACGAAGACTGCGACCTTGCCTCCATTCGGGCCAGTCGTGGTCCGGGCAACAGGAGTTGGGTTCGACCAATCACGAAGTCCGTGTTGCAGAAAATCTTCTCTGACGCAGGCGTTCGGCGAGCCAACGGGTTGTTTATCTCGCCGTTCAAGGCTCAGGCCAACGTTGTCGGCGAGTGGCTGGCAGGTTGGGGCATGGACTCATGGGAATCCTCGACTGTTCACAGCCAACAGGGCTCCGAAGCGGACATCGTGGTGTTCGATACGGTTAACGCCGGAAGTCACACATGGGGCATTGTCGAATGGAAGCGACTCGTCAATGTGGCCATTAGCCGAGCACGGGAAGCCGTTATTGTTCTCGCAAGCCGGGCTGAAATGGACGAGCCGTATCTTCGCCCTCTCAAACGACACCTGACTCCCTCTGTACTGGTGAAAGACAGTGACAAACTCACCTGGAGTGAGTCGGGCGACCAGGGGTCAGCAGATGGTTCGATGGTCGCGGAATCAAAGACTGCGTATCGATCTAAACGAAAATCGACAGGTGATGCTGACAACGGCACTCAACCAGGCTGCCGCATGGGCGATCAATTTGAAGCTCGAAAAGGCATGAAGCCGCTGTTCTCACAGGAACAGCAACGCCTGACAAATCTCGAACTTGACGGCAAGCCTCGATTGGTGCGTGGAGTCGCCGGGAGTGGCAAGTCGGTGGTGTTATGTAATTGGCTGGCCAAAACAGCGAAGCGTTTGCAAGGCAGGAAGGATGCTCGCATCTGGGCCGTGTATGCGAACAGGAGCCTTCACAAACTGCTTTGTGATTCCATCGAAGCAGCATGGGAACATCAGAGTAACGGGCAACTGCTCGACCGCTCTCCCTTCCCTTGGGAGAACGTCGATTTGCTTCATGTGAAGGATGTGCTGTCGGGGCTGTTGCCCAGCGTGCAAATGACGTTCGACCAATTTGGTTTCGATTACGACCGTGCCGCCGAAGAATTTCTGAATCGGCAGGGGAACGAGAATCTCTTACCTCGTTGCACGGCGTTGTTTATTGACGAGGCTCAGGATATGGGGCCATCAACTCTGCGGCTCTTACTCTCGGTCGTCGAACAATCCGACGAATCGGACACCAATAGTCGATCTGCTCACATTTTTTATGACAACGCTCAGAACGTATACGGCACGAAGACGCCGAAGTGGTCTGACTTCGGTCTCGACATGCGAGGTCGCTCGACGATCATGCGGGAGAGTTTTCGGGCAACTCGTCAGATCACAGAGCTTGCGGTCAATGTGCTGTGCCGACTTTCTGGTGACACGGGAAGGCATGACCAACAGGAATTGATTTCACTTGGGTTACTCAAACCGACACAACGAAACGGCGAAGACTGGTTGGAAACAACATTCAGTCAGGTTGAAGGGCCGAAGCCGATCTACCATTCATTTGAGCGACGAGGCGACGAGATGCCCTCCGTTGCGAAACACTTGCGGCACCTGATTGAAGTGGACGGCATTTCTCCAACGGACATTTGCGTCATCTACAACGGCAGTGCCGGACGGATTCTGGAATCGCAACTGGCTCCCAAGCTCGCTGAGTTTGGTGTTGAGTTGTCGCTCCAGAAGAATCGGTCATTCGAGAGAAAAGCGAACACTCTGCTTGCCACGACACCGCACTCTTACAAGGGCTACGAATCCGAAGTCGTCGTCATCCCTTGTGTCGATCTCTACGTCGCCCCCGAAGGCAAGATCGTCGCAAACGGGCTGTACGTGGCCATGACTCGTGCTCGCTCACTTCTGGCGATCTATGGCATCAACGGTGGCTCAGAAGCAAGCCGAAAGGTCAGTTCGGCAATCGCTTCATGTGTGGAGATTCAGGGGACAGCACCGAGAGTGGATTGTGAGGATCAGGAATGAGAGTCCTGCTCGTGGTGCATCTGCGAGGATTTCAAGAATGAGCATTCTCGATCATCCGGCCATCAGCGGCGCTTATCTGTTTCCCCAGCCAAGGTCTGTTGCCGATCCGTTTGTGGTGCAAGTGAATGGTGCTGAGTTGGCGTGTTATCGGAAGGTTGTTGATCCAGAGAACCTGACTCTGGTTCATTTTCACGGCAACAGCGAATGTGTTGCTGATTACGTTCCTTACATCGCAGATGCGTTCGGTGATCTCGGATTCAATATGTTGTTCGTTGAGTATCGGGAATACGGAGCCTCAACGGGGAAGGCTCAGTTGGTCGCCATGCTGGGTGATGGCGAAGCTGCGATCAAAGCCGCCGGTCTGGAGCCGAAGGATGTTGTTGTATTTGGGCGATCAATCGGCTCGCTGTATGCGATTGAACTCGCATATCGACAACTGAATATCGCAGGGCTCATCATCGAAAGTGGCATCGCTGACCCGGCAGAACGTTTTCTCAAGTACGCTGATCTCAGTTCAGCCGGTTTCGATGAAGCTGATGTGCGGGCGGAAGTTCGGCGACATTTTGACCACGAACAAAAGCTCCACAGCTATGAAAACCCATTACTGATACTGCACACAGAGAACGATGGCCTGATCGACATTTCTCACGCCGAGCGAAACTTGCAGTGGGCAGACTCGGGGCAGAAGCAACTGGTCAGGTTTCCGCAGGGCAATCACAACACGATCCTGTCGCACAACTTCGATAAATATATGAAAGCCGTGGAGAGTTTCATTGAGGTTGTTCAGGAATGAGCGAGAACCACGAGACGTTTACGACGATCCGGCGTAAAGCCTATGACGAATTGTTCGATAGTACGCCATCGTCCAGCTTCCTTCCTCACGTCCTGTTCAAGAAGCCCGATGAGCGGTTTCACATCGACGTTTTTGTGTACACGCTGGAAGCAGATTCTGGTGAAATTGAAGTAGCCGTGACGAATGGAATGTCGGATCAACGAATGGTCGATCTCAATGCTCCTGAAAGCGGATCACGCCGTGAATTGATTCAGTATTTCCCAAAATGCACCGAAGGCCATGCTCGCCTCCTGCACAACTTGGCATGGTTGCCGCTATTTGATGGATTCTTGCTCGACACTTATCATTCAGTCGCGTGGGGCGAAACGACTGTTCCTGGAACCCCGTGGAACAATGCGTTCTTCCTTGCCCCACTGATTAAGTCGCACCAAGAATGTTTCTGCGAAATCGAAGGCGATCCGGTCTCCTTCCTCTGGCATATCCCAATTTCAGACAAGGAACGAGCCTACAAGCTAGAGCACTGTGCCGATGCACTAATCGACCGGCTTGAGGCCGTGCAGTTGCCTTGGGTGTTTGACGAGCAGAATCGACCTGACTTGCTGGGAGATGAGTCGATTCGGCGATGTAGACATTTGTAGCGGTTTACGACTATCAACCTCCCACGAGCAGCACTCCAATCCTCTGAACAACGTTATTGTTCGAGAGATTGCAGCAAGGCTTCTCCTTCCAGATTGAACCGCATAGAACAGGCGTGATCGATGAACAGGTCGCTTTTACTCATTGTCTTGCTGGCTACTTGTGGAGTCACTTCGGGAGGTGTTGGTGCTGCCGAACCATTGATTGTGGCTCACCGTGGCCTGCTGCGCCACGCACCTGAGAACACACTGGCCAACTTTCGAGCCTGTCTCGAACTTCGGCTGGGATTCGAGTTTGATGTCGAGCGGACACAGGACGGCCACTTGGTTTGCATTCACGACAGTACCGTAGATCGGACCACCAACGGCAGCGGCAAGCTGTCTGATCTGACATTGGCTCAAATTCGTGACCTCGATGCAGGCAGTTGGTTTGGTCCCAAGTTTTCCGGTGAAAAGGTGCCAACGATTGAGGAAGTTCTGAGATTGATTGCGGAGTACGAACAGCATGACATACTCATCGCCGTTGATCTGAAAGCAGAGAATGTCGGACCGGATGTGGTCCGGCTGGCCGAAAAGCACAACGTGCTTCATCGCCTTCTGTTCATCGGCAGAACGATTTCCGAACCGGAATTGCGGAAGCAGATCAGAGAAACCTTTGCGAAGGCTCAGACTGCCGCCGTTGCCAACAACTCCGATGAGTTCCCCAGCGCACTTGCCGCAACGAACGCTGGTTGGGTTTACTTTCGCTTTCTGCCGACGACCGAACAGATCAAAGCTGTTCACCGGGCAAACAGGAAATCCTTCATTGCTGGACCATCTGTCGCCGGAAACCTTCCTGAGAACTGGCAGCACTGTGCTGATGTTGGCATAGATGCGATACTGACAGACTTCCCGTTGGAACTCCGACAAGAAATGAAGGACAGATGATGGCTCACTTCCAAATCCGCCCACTCGCTGACGAACTCCAGCCACCCGAGACGGGCAAACAGAGCATCGTGCTGGCCGACGACGCCAATGCAAAAGTTGTATTGTTCGCCTTCGCCGCAGGTGATGGACTAACCGAGCACGTTGCCCCACTGCCTGCCATCATTCAGATCGTCAGAGGCGAAGCGTTCCTGACAGTTGGAGAAGAATCAGTGGCAGCCAAGCCGGGAACGTGGATTCACATGGCAGCCAAAACGCCGCACAGCATCAAGGCACAAACGCCGATGGTCATGTCGCTGACGTTGTTGAAGTAATGCTGGACTTGAACATCGACGGGATGCTGAATGCGAATAAAAACAGCCCGTCATCGAAATGACGGGCTGTGGCATTTCAAACCGGGAGAAATCATCGACTCGGGTACGGACTCTTAACCAAAAAGAAGTAACCCGAATCTGCACCATCCCGGCTGTTTCAGGATACGGCAGGACGAATGAAGTATCCATTCATCCCGCCGTTCGTAGTCAATCCTGCCGATAACGTGATCGCAGAACCTCGATGGTTGGTACTTCGACAGACTGTTCCGTTGAAGTATCTACACAGGACTCAATGTCCCGGATCATGTCCAGCAGTTTTTCGGACCAACCGGACAACAGGTGTGTTCGGTCGTCGCCCGGTCGCAACTGGCTCTGCCCGTGTCCGTTCAGGTTCACTGAATAGACATAGCAGTCCTTGCTGACGGCCTGACGATAACGATCCACCATTGACTGCATGGTCGCCTTCTTGCCGAAATACTTCTCCAAGCTGACGCCGCAGTTCTTGGCGGTTCCATCGTCGCCCTGCGTGTAGCAGCAAAGGTCGGACAGAAAGATCATGCGATCCACTTTGACCTGACGCTTGGTAAGGTCATCGATGGCAAACCACAAACCGGTTTCTGTTCCGCCACCCACACCGGTTCCCTTGCGGTATTGAGGAATGGCCAGAGCACCGTTCTTGCTCCGCTCTTCACGCTGGGCGACCGAGTCAATCTTGTTCTTGATCGACAGGCAACTATCCGCCTGAGAGAACGAAACCCACATGCTGCTGTCACCGAAGACGCCAACGACAGCTCGCCGTCCCAGCCGCTTGGCCAGAACAGCCGCCAGCATGTTACCGGCGTCCGAAACTCGCAGCCGTGACTGGCCGCTGATTGCACAACCAACGGCACTTCCGCTGTTGTCTGTCAGAACCATCGTCACCCCCGGCAGGTCAGCGACCTTTTCGACAGCACGGTCCAGCATCTTGCCCATCACGGTCTTCGCTTCTGTTGACGAGACTTCTCGTTCCGCAGAGAAGAACCGGAAAGGCAACTGAACCGTATCGGCAACGGACAACAATCGTCCGTAGACTCGATCCCACGCATCACGTGAAATTTTCGCCTGCTCGAAGTTCCGCAGGTTTCGAGTGAGTGCCATTTCGCCCATGATTGGAATGCACATCTCCCAAACGGTGCGTGTGCTTCCCAAGTGCGAAACAACGTTCTCCCACGTCAAACCGGCTTCCTTCACCAAATCCAGTGACACAAGTGCAGCGTCCTTCGTTTCGAAGAATCGCTTTCGTGCGTCGAGGATTGATGGCAGGTCATCAGCGTACTTGTCGTTCACGAGGTACTCGAACATAGCCTTGCTGACTGGCCAGTTGGCTCGTTCTTCGCCCGTGACTCGTGCCAAATACTTGCCAATGGCCTTTGAGCCACCGACCATCATCAACACGTCACGAAACGTCGGACGATCACCGCCGTTGTACTTCAGCAAGTGGGCATCACTCTGACTCGCCAGAGCAACGGCCAACGCCTTCCGCAAAGCGTGAGGCAAGGCACCTCGATGACCACGAGCCTTCCGACCGGACTTCACGTCAGCAGACTTTGCGTCTTCATCCGCAGACATGAACAGATGCCGGAATGCTCCGAACACCTGACGAATTTCGTCGGCTCGGCGCATGATCGCTCGACCATACTTTGGCACGAACGCCTTTGTCTTTGGATAAGCAGCCGCCAGGGCGAGCATGATTTGAGGTGTGCTGCGCAGCTTCAGGCCGTTCTTCGTATCACGTGCCCATGCGGCGACAACCAACAGGTCTTCCGGCGTGTCACCGTTGGCGACAGCCGTTGCCGTTTCGATCACTTCACGTGCCTGCTCGGTCAGCCCCATTTCGTCCACGATGGTGGAGGCGATTCGGCCCTTTGAAAGCAGTTCGGTGCAGAAGTCCACGACAGAACGATTGCTGTCGTAATACTTCGGCTCGTTGAAGAATCCACCACCGATAGTGTGAATCAGCTTCGCAACCGGATCGGCGACGTTGTAGGCTCGGCCCGGAACGTGGTTGTGAGCAACCTGCTCATCAAACGCTCGGTCGTGTATGGAAGTTTTTGTCACTCCAAACTTTGTCATCTGTCAAATCTCCTTCTTCAAGGCGAATGCACCGAAGAAATCAGCAGCGAGGGTGTAGCGGGATTCGAACCCACGGTTACCGGAAGTAGCCCTTGCCTGCACCATTCAGCACACGTTCGCACGAAGAAAAGAACACCGGAGAAATCGTCGGTCAGAGACCATTTTCGATGCTCTCCCAGTTGAGCTATGTCCGAGTCAGACTCAGACAGCGGGGCTCGAACCCGCAACCTTCGAAGTCCAGAAGTAACTCTGTCCTGCACCATCCGGCGTTTACAAAGAGATCGGAGAAATAATCGTCCAAGGTGATAGTGCTCTGCCAACTGAGCTACCGCCCCATGGAAAGCCAAAAGGGGCGAGTGGGACTTGAACCCACGACCTCTTCATTAGGAGTGAAGTAACCCTGAACTGCACCGTCCGATCTGTTTCCATTTGTCACTGGTGAATTCAGTTCCCATGACGACAGAGACCCAGTTTGCGGGAGTTGGTTCGCATTGTTTCTGTGTCAGTGTTGGTAGCTGGATGTGCACCGCCTCCAAATCTTCACTTCATTGTGCCTCGGCACGATATGCCTCGTGTTGCGTGGTGGGTATGCTGAAGCGGTTGGACCTTGGCCGCTCAGTCGGGCAGAACCGGAAATTCCCTCTTCACTGTCGAAGTGGCGGACCCTTTCAACAATCGAATTCGGTTCAATGAACGAATTGAGAAGGACAAACAATGAGAAATCAGATTCATGAAGTTTTTCCATACCTTCGTGTCCGGGATGCGAACGCTGCAATCGAGTTCTACAGGAAGGCTTTCGGGGCGGTTGAAGACTTCCGAATGAGTGAGCCGAGCGGTCGAATCGGCCACGCCGAACTCAAGTTTGGTGAAACAACGGTCATGTTTTCCGACGAGTATCCTGAGTACAGAATTCAGGGACCGGAAGCCTTCGGCGGCACAGGATCGTCCATCCATCTGCACGTTGATGATGTGGATGCGATGACCGAACAGGCTGTCAGTGCAGGTGCGAAACTTATCATGGAACCCAAAGATCAGTTCTACGGTGAACGAGCCGCCAAGGTGCTTGATCCGTTCGGCCACGAATGGCTTCTGGGCTCGCACATTGAGGATGTGTCACGAGAAGAGATGCAACGGCGGTTCGACGAGATGATGGGACAACCATCGGAAGATGGTGGCTGCAACTGAGAGCTTTGCCATGATGATTACGGATATTGACGAGTATTTCGAGAATGGGTGCGGGCGTTGCGAGCGCTTTGCCACCGCAGATTGTTCGACACGAAAATGGAACCGTGGACTGACCGAGCTGCGCCGAATCTGCCTGAACGCAGGGCTTGAAGAGACCGTCAAATGGGGACATCCGTGCTTCATGCACGGAGGCCGGAACGTCGTCATTCTTGGTGCCCTGCGAAACGACTTTCGAATCAGCTTCTTCAACGCCGCCCTGATGAAAGACCCCGAAGGCGTCCTGGAGAAGCAGGGACCGAATACTCAGCACGCCGACATGATTCGGTTCACCGAGAATGCGCAAATAGCGGAGATGGAGCCCGTCTTGCTGAAGTATCTGGAAGAAGCGATGAGCTATGCCGAGGCAGGCATCAAGCCGCCAAAGGAAGAAAGAACAATCGAGCTGCCCGACGAGCTTGTCGATGCACTGGCATCTGACCCCGAACTTGCCGACGCTTTTCATGGCCTCACGCCGGGGCGACAGAGAAGCTATGTGATTAACCTCAACTCGGCGAAGACGCCGAAAACACGAGTGTCACGCATCGCAAAATTTCGAAACAAGATTCTTGCCGGTAAAGGTGCGATGGAACGATGAAACCTGCGACGTTCACAGATCGACCGAAACGTACAAACGCCATCTCAGGTGTCGCACGATTTGAAAGAGAAGTCGTTGAAAATCGAAATCATCGAAGTGCCGATCCAATTCAATCTGTTCGGCCTATCTTCCACCGTGGGCAACCAATCTTACGGCGAAGTTGGCTGTCGGCTAATGGACGAGATGTGGAGGATCGTTAACGAAGCCGGTCTCAAGACTGCAGGCATCAACCATTGGGTTTACTTTGCCGACGACCGAATGTTTGTTGGTGTCGAAGTCAGAAATGCTGACCCGGCAATCATCCCTAAGTCGTTGGAGTCATGCGAATTCGAGTTGGGTCGGTACTCTAAGCATCTGCACATCGGCCCGTACCAAGAGTTGCCTCAGAAGTGGCAAGCGTTGAAGGCCGAGCTTTCTGCCCGTGGCGAGACGGTCACGATGCCATCCCTTGAAGTTTACGGCCATTCGTGTGAGGGCGATGACGAGTCAGAAGCAGAAACGGCGATCTTGATGGCGTTGAAGGCGAATGGCATGTGAGCAAGCCGGAATCCGTACGTCCCTCATGTCATGTTGTGGTTGCTGTAAGAGAAGAGACGATGGCAAAGAAACCGGCTAAGAAACTCGACGGCGTTTCGGACAAAGCCGTGCAGAAGGCAACTGGCCACGTTTGGTCCGAGTGGTTTGCCATTCTCGACAAGTCCGGTGCCAAGAAATGGGATCACAGGGAGATCGTGGCCTACCTGAAGGACAACTATGAGCTAACTGACTGGTGGCAACAGTCCGTCACCGTCGCCTATGAGAAATCAATGGGACGCCGGGCCGTTGGCCAGACTGCTGACACCGGATTTCAGGTTGGTGTTCAGAAGGCACTTCCGATCGATCTCGGTCAAACTTGGTCGCTGTTGGCGTCTCACAGAGGGATAGCCCTCTGGCTGGGCAAAGTGAGCCGCCTTTCGTTGACCGAGGGAAAGACCTGCGAGACCGCTTGCGGAATCAAGGGTGAGATTCGAGTCGTCAAGCCGGGCAACCGAGTTCGTTTAACTTGGCATCGGCCAGACATGAAACGACCAGCGACGCTGCAAATTGCTTTGGTCGGGAACGGAGAAAAGACTTCCTTGCGAGTCCACCTCGAACATCTGCCATCACAGAAGGTTCGTGAGGAAATGAACTCTCATTGGCGAGGAGTGCTGAACGGACTTGCAAATCTGGCTGAGGAGTAATCGTTGTTGAGGGCAGAACAAGAAGTCGCTTCAGGGGTCTTGTCCGATGAATGCCTGTTGATTGCGATTTGGAAGCGTTGAGTTTTTGCGGTGTCATTTACGGTCTTTCCCTGATGTGGATTCAAACAACGAATTGCACTCGTCCTTAAGCACGCCACTAATGGATGTACATTTGCTGAATGGTGTGCGCTGAGCAACCTCCTCCGCCAGAATGTGTCGATCTGTTTCCAGCCAAGTTGTTGAAGAAATCGAATTGACGAACCAAATACGACCGTTTCTATTCCCGTCCAGTGAATTGCTCCCTGACACATCGGGCAAGGCTCGGCTGTCGTGTAAAGTGCGAGTGGCGTTACTTTCCAATCGCAACCTGCCTGTGCCAATCGATTGATGGCGTCGATTTCACCGTGCCAGGTTGGATTGGTGGACGATTTATTCCAACCTTCGGCAAGGACTACTCCGGTATCTTGATCGACGATCACTGCGGCAAAGGGAAGTTCAGGTACGTTTTCCGCCAGTTCAATCGCTCAGCGCATGTATTTTTCGTGATCAGGCATCACCGTCCCCGGTTCCACAATGTCATCGACAGTTGCAGGACACTGGCAATCGACACCCAGACAAAATACGGCACCTGTGCCACAGCGACCCATTTGTAGTGCTTCCAAATCGCTGCCATCATCCAGATGATTGTCGCCCAAACGATCACAATGTCCAAAGCCGCCAACGGCAGGTTCCGAAGCCCGAATTGAATTGGCGTAAAGATCAGGTTTGCCACGAGGTTGATGGCGAACGGCAGAGCCACCATCCACGGCACCTTCTTCCTGATGGCCTGCACAAACAGGAAGCCGAACGTGATCAGGATGATCGGGTAAAGAATCTGCCAGATCGTCCCAATGGTCGATGGCTCCGGCGTCCACGACGGTTTTTCAAGGCTGTTGTACCATTCGATCCAGGTCATACTTCGGACTCCTCCTGCTGATCGAGATTGTCGTATGCACCGTGCAGCAGTCCCTTTGCCCGGGCTTCCATTTCTTTCAGGACTGCTGCAAAATCTCGATAGGTCGCATGAACGGTGATCGTTTGATTTCCTTCGCGAATTCTGGCAAACGACCCAATCGAACGATCTTCGCCGATTTCGAGTTTTCCCCCCGACCTCAGCAACGCAGCAAGATTCACATAGGTTGTTTCTTCAGGCAGTTGATCGCAGGTGTGTTTCATTCCTGGTTCCGTTTCGTTGTCACAATTCAAAAAATCGCTGGTGTCGAATTTACAAATTTCCAGTGTTCGTAAGCCCTTTTTTGACAAGGACTTGCGGATTGTGGTTCTTCAGTTCATTGTCCTTCACTCCACAAACTTATTGGCCGCCTGCGGGCGGTTTTTTCTGAACGCTGAAGTCGTTCAGGGGAATTGAGTTCTGGTGTTCCCGGGTACCTGTATCATCTTACGTGTGTGGAGTCGGGTGTTGGATTTTGTGTCAGATTTGTTTTATGTAGACTTTTGGCGTGCGACGTTCCAGAGCGCTGGAACCGGGGCGACGTGAGTTTTCAGACGGCGATGGCCGGTCCGAGTTTGGCCAAAGGTGCGCTGTTGGGAACGTCGGAAGCGATAGCCAGGTCGGCGATTGACAGGAGAAGGGGGCGGTCTGGATGAAGGTCCTTTTTCTCCATGGCTGGCACAGCGTTCCGGGTGGTGTCAAACCGACCTGCCTCAAAGACGCCGGGCACCAAGTCATTAATCCGGCTCTCGATGACGACGACTTCGATGCCGCCGTCCGTACTGCCCAGGCCGAATATGAACAGCACCAGCCCGATGTGATTGTCGGTTCTTCACGTGGCGGTTCCATCGCGATGAACATCGATTCCGGTGGCATACCGCTCGTTCTCTTGTGTCCCGCCTGGAAGAACTGGGGAACCGCAAAAATCATAAAGCCGAATTCCGTGATTCTGCATTCACGGCAGGATGATGTAATCCCATTCACCGACTCCATGGAACTTGTCGCAAAGAGTGGACTTCCTGCAGAAGCATTGATCGAAGTTGGAAATGACCATCGGTTGGCTGATCCTGAACCGCTTTCTGTTATGTTGTGGGCGTGTCGTCTGTTGGCGGCGGGTAAGAAACTACCCTGGTTAGATGACGATCAGCAATCCACAGTTGTCTTTAACAGCAACAGCAAATCAACCGCACAGGAAGAGGCCAGTTACGTCTGTGATGCCTGCGGTGAGGAAATTGTGATCCCACTGGATCTGACCGAGGGACCAAGTCAGAGTTACGTTGAAGATTGTCCGGTCTGTTGTCGATCCAACACGATTCATATTCAGATCGATGATGATGGGGAAGTTCATATCCGGGCCGAACCGGAACAGGACTACGATTGATCTTCTTAATGATGGCTCGAAACACCATGCCTCACCAGAAAGCTAATTTGCCCGAAAAGATCTGCGAAGTCTGCGGAAGATCATTCCAGTGGCGTAAGAAATGGCGAAAGGTCTGGAACGAAGTTAAGTATTGCAGCGAGAACTGTAGGACGGTTCGTAATTCTAAAGCCGCCAGGTCATGAACCATCGGGCAGCCTTCATTGGCTCCGCTTGCAAGGCATTCTGGCTGCACTCAAAGGACTGAACAGTAACACCAAAAGCTCCAGAGGCATCAAGCCTCCCCGGGAAATGTTCTCGCCCGCACTCAGTGCTTTAACTGTCCGTTCAAAAAATCGGGACAGACACACTGGATGACTTTGAACCGTCGTGTCTGAAGGTCTCCTGCCCGAGCCAGTCCCGTTCTTTAACAGGCTGCAAAGTTAAGTTAAACCAGACCCCAAAGCTTTGTCTTGGCCCAGAGATGTGGAAGTTGACAGCGGAAACGTGAACTCCGAACATTGTCACCACACTGAGTCTGTCTGTCGGCAGCGTCAGAAGCATCAGGGCGGTACATTCGAAACAGTCATCCCGGTGCCAATTTCCCGGCAACTCTGCAAGGCAACGATCATGACTCCCGGTATACTCGCAGCAATCGTTGCGATCTCAACCATCTCGACGGCAGCATTCTCTCCGGCTCAACAGCGGGGGCGTGAGATCAAGTGGGTGAATGCGGACATCGCCGACATGAAGGGACTGACTCATCATGTCCTGAACAGCCAATCGATGGGGCACGAGGTTGGATACGTTGTCTGGACGCCGCCGGAATACGATCAGGATAGGCAGACACGTTACCCCGTCGTCTATTTCCTGCACGGCGCCGGTGGATCAGAGAAATCAGATTCCGCCGGATTCTCTTCACGTGTGTCTGCCGCGATCCGGTCAGGCAAATTTCCTTCGGCCATTTGCGTCTTTCCGAATGGTGGAATGAGCGGCTACCGAAACGATGTCGAGTCGATGATCGTTGACGAACTGATTCCGCGGATCGACCGTAGTTATCGCACGCTACCTGCGGCTGAGTCTCGCGTTGTCTGCGGCTTTTCGATGGGTGGTGCTGGTTCGGTGCATCTGTCGTTGCGTCATCCTGATCTGTTTTGTGCTGCTGGCAGCTGGGGCGGCGCTCTGTCATTTCGTGGCCGCGCTGATGAAAGTCCGCTGCTGGAAATCGCCAAAGAGAACGCTGGTCAGCTGAAAACACATCAGTACGCGTTGTTGACCATCAATGGCGATCAGGACCGACCGGATGCCTTTCAGCCACTGAAAGAAATCCTGACGTCGCAGGGGATCTCGCATCACGTGATCACTTTGAAGGACACCAACCACAACCTCGGCAAGTACTACGAACTCGGCGGGGATGCGATGCTGGAGTTTCTGGCAGAACGGCTATCAGCAGATGAGCCGTTTCAGATAGAGGAATCTGTGATCGCACAGAGCCACGGTGAATTGCACTGGTCGCAATCACGTCCTGCACTCATTCCAGGCAATCCCCAGTCGGGTGATTGTGACGACACAGGAGATCGAGCGGCAAGGTTCCCATGGTTACCGCAACGTGTATTTTACAGAAACGACGGACGGTGCGAAATCTTGGAGCGAACCGAAGGAGATCATCAGTCTTCGCCGTCGCTCGATGCCGGAAGGTCACGACCTGGTCATCGGCGACGTTTGCCCTCAATGGCACGCTGCCACCGGTGTCGTGCTGGCTCATGGAAAGACCTTTGGCTTTGACAAAGGCGTCAAAGAGAACCGGGGATATGAACGCGTTTCTTATGCCGTCTACTCGCCGCGTACGAAACAGTGGAGTGGCCTGAATCTGCTGGAACTGCCCGACAAAGATCACGAAGGCAATCGGATTCTCGAACCAAACTCAGGCTGCAATCAGCGATTCGATTTGCCCAACGGTGAAGTCCTGCTGCCGATTCGTTACCGCAAGGATCCAAAGTCGCGACAATACACGACAATCGTTGCACGCTGTCGCTTTGACGGAGAGAAGCTGACGTACATTGAACACGGTTCTGAGCTGACGTTCGCTGGTCGACGTGGACTCTACGAACCATCCGTGATCGGGCATGGTGGCCGATTCTATCTCACCATGAGAGCGGATGAATCTGCGTTCGTTTCTGTAAGCGACGATGGTTTGAACTACTCAGAACCAGCTGAGTGGAAATTCGACGACGGCGAGATTCTTGGCAGCTACAACGCTCAGCAGCACTGGATCACCCACGACGAAGCATTGTACCTGGCCTACACGCGTCGTGGTGCCAACAATGATCACGTCTTTCGCAACCGCGCTCCGTTGTTCATCGCAAGGGTCGATCCGGATGCGCTCCGTGTGATCCGCTCGACGGAGCGGGTACTGATGTCCGAAACCGGACTGGATCTGGCTGGCGGCTTTGGAGTGGTGGATTTCAGTCCAGCGGAAACCTGGGTTGTCAGCACCGAAATGGCGTTCCCTGAGGAACGCAGATCCGAACCAAACAGAATTCGGCTTTCTCGAATCATCTGGCAGGAAGCAAATCGGTGACGCAGCATTTAATTTCGGATTCCGAAAGCTCGGATCCTGGACAATAGCGTTGTCGGTTTCAGCCCCAGCAGTTCTGCTGCACCGCCCGTGCCATAGATCTTGCCGCCGGTTGCCTCCAGCGCGCGACAGATGTTTTCCTTCTCGAAGTTTCGCACCTGCTGCTCCGTCAACACATGTTCCTTCAACACCCGTTTTGACGGGTCAGCATTCGCCGGAGTCGCCTTCTTTGACAGCAGCGACGATGGCTCATCCGGTAAATCGAATCTCAACTTGCTGTCGGTGGAAATGATGACCGCCCGTTCCAGGACGTGTTGCAACTCTCGAACGTTTCCCGGCCAGCGATACCGCTGCAATTGTTGCACGTTTGCCAATGTCAGTTTCAGCGGTCTGCGTCCCAGCTGACGAGTAAACCGCTGCAGGAAATGCTCCGCCAGCAACGGAATGTCCTGCACTCGCTCACGCAGCGGTGTCAGCTCGATTGGAAAAACACTGAGTCGATAAAACAGATCCTGGCGGAATCGTCCCTCCGAAGACTCCTGACGGAGATTGCGATTGGTGGCGGCAATGATTCGCACATTCAAACGCCGCGTCTGTTCTTCACCGATCCGTTCCAGTTCGCCCTCCTGCAGGACCCTCAATAGTTTTGCCTGCAGATCCAGTGGAATCTCCCCAATCTCATCCAGAAACAGTGTGCCGCCATCAGCCAGCTCGAATCGACCGGCACGATCTCGCAACGCACCTGTGAACGATCCTTTGGAGTGACCAAAAAACTCGCTCTCGTATAATTCCCGAGGAACAGCCGCACAGTTTACCTTGATCAACGGACGTTCGGAGCGGTTGCTGCGTCGATGGAGTTCCCGTGCGATCAGCTCCTTTCCCGTCCCGCTTTCACCCAGTATCAGGACCGAAGAATCCGTGGGAGCCACCAGGTCAATCTGCTGACTGATCATCTGCAGCGCCGGGCTGTTGCCTACCAGTTCACCCATCGATGCGACTTCAACCTCCTCGCGCAAGTACTCATTCTCTTGTTCGAGCCTCGCTTTCAGCATCTCAATCTCATCGACCGCCCGAGCGTTGGCGATCGCGGCGGCCAGGTGATCGGCAATCATCCGCAGCCAGTCACAGCAGGAAACAGCCATCTGCTTGCGGGAGAACAACGCCAGGACTCCAAGCGTTTCATCACGATACCGAAGCGGCAAGCCAAAGAACGATCGGACCGCTTCATCGCGTACCCAGTCAGGACGTGCGATCCAGGGTGAGTCGGCCGAGACGTCGTCGATCTGAACCGTCTCCCCCGTCGCCGCAATGTGACCAATCTTGCGTACCGCCATCGGCATGCGACGGAAGTCGCCTGTCGTCCGTTCCCAGTGTTGATTGTCATGGAGTGGGTGGCCGTAGCTGGCAACAAGATGCAAACATCGCTGACGATGATGGCACTCGCCAGCCATCGGACAGTTCAGGCAATCACCTTCTTCCGGCGAGCGTACCAGCCAGATTCGGACCAGTGCAACCTGCTCGTCGGGTGCCAGCAGCCTTACCGCCAGAGGCAGCAGTTCCGGCAGATGGTGTTTGCCGGAAATCGCCAGCAGGATCTCGGTCGGGTCGCCGAATATCGCATGTTTCTGAAGGCTCATCCACCGGGTCTCCATTTCAACGATATTTCGTTGGATTGGCACGAGATATTGATTGTGCACGAAATTTCGTGGCACCGCAAGATTCATGTCGCGATCCGTAAGATGTTTTCTTGAAATGACTTGCGACTTATGTGCCTGTTTTGGCACGGAAAGTGAAACAGGGATTCTATCGCTCTGACTCACGTCGAGTGTGAGCGTTTCTATTTCTCAACCCTTGTGACTGGAGAACCAGGTCATGTCCCGAATTCATCAAATCTCTCCCGAAAACGCCACCGGCAAATCTGCTGAACTGTTCACTGCCGTGAAAGGGAAGCTCGGTATGGTCCCCAACATGATGCGTGCGATCGGCAACTCGCCTGCCGCGCTGGGGGCGTATCTGCAGTTCAGCGGCGGGCTGGCCGGCGGATCGTTGTCGAATCAGGAACGCGAGCAGATCGCCCTGGCGGTCGGCGAGGCAAACCAATGCGACTATTGTCTCGCGGCCCATTCGGCCCTCGGCAAGATGGCTGGCCTCAGCCTCGATCAGATCCGTGACGCGCGACAGGGTTCGGCAGTCGACTCCAGAAGTGACTCTCTGATTCGCTTCGCTCGAAAGTTGGTCGACGAACGTGGCCATGTCACTACTGAAGACCTGCAGGAGCTGCGTGACCAGGGCTTCACCGATGGTGATGTTGCCGAAGTGGTGGCGAATGTTGCATTGAACATTTTCACCAACTACTTCAATCACGTCGCTGATCCCGATATCGACTTTCCAGCAGCAGAATGCCTCAACTGCAAAGTCGCCTGATGTTGACGTATGCGGCCGCCGTCCGGGATTTTTCCCGACGGCGGCATTTCCAATGTCACCCACAGGTCACAAAATCAGTCCGCCTTCTCAAGACCACAAAAGGCTCTGACATGCCCAGCCCACTTTCGATTCTGCCCCCTTTCAACCTCCGGTCGGCGTTGGCGAAAGTTCAGGCGGCCGAGAACGCCTGGAATTCGCAGGACCCCGTTCGTATTGCGCAAGCCTACTCGATCGATACCGAGTGGCGCAATCGCGATCAGTTTGTCTGTGGACGTGATCAGATCGTTGAATTCCTGACGCAGAAGTGGCAACGTGAACTGGACTATCGCCTCGTCAAATCGTTGTGGGCGTTTACCGGAAATCGCATCGCTGTTCGATTCCAGTACGAGTATCGATTGGCCGATGGCGGTTGGTACCGAGCCTACGGAAACGAGAACTGGGAATTCGATGCCGATGGCTTGATGCGGCGTCGGGAAGCCAGCATCAACGACGTGGCGATCGATTCACGCGATCGCAGATTTACCTGGGCTTCTGGTTCACCTCGACCCGCAGTGGGTTTCGAAATCGAAGAGCTGCGATGATATCACTTCATCGTTAGAATCCATCACAGCCGTTCGCAGATTGTGAACGATCCATTCGAAACATCGCCAGCAAACGAGGTGGGGATTATGCCGAGACCCAGCAGGATCGAACCCGTTCTGATTCGCCCCGAAGAGTGGCTTAAGAATTCCAGCCCGCCGCTGGGTTCTCAGGAAGGCCATCACTTCGGCGTTGATTGCGTCGTCATTCGTTACAGCACGGACGTGATCGGGGAGGGGCCCAACCTGCACGTGCATCCGTACGACGAAATCTTTCATATCCTGGAGGGACGTGCTCAATTTACAGTGGGCGATCGACAGTTCGAAGCGACCGCCGGGTCGCTCGTCATTGGTCCAGCGAACGTGCCGCATGCTTACAAGAATCTCGGCCCCGGTCGTCTGGATTCCGTGGATTTCCACCTCAGCCCGGAATGGATCCAATACGACCTGCCGCGTGATGGCGAGTCGCTGAGCGCTCCGGCGCTTTCATAGCACCAGCTTTACCTCTGTTGAGATGATTTCTGCAGAATGCATTTCAGGCTTCAGAACGAAGCGGCTCGGGAATCATGAGTACCTTCGGATTGTCATGCGCCAGCCCGACCTGGTTCCCTGACGAACGTGGCCGATGTGATATCAAAATTCATACAACGGTCGGTGCGATACGGCTCGTATCGCCCCTGCCCATGAAGCCGCTCGAAGCGAAGTCAAAACGACACGTTGTCCCCTTTGCTGCGCGTGGAAAGTGACTGGAAGACCGGATGACTGATTGTTGTGGAAAGTGGCTTCACGGAACCATCGGCGAAGGCAAAGACTACAGATCCAGCGTGATGACTCCAGAAATGATTGTTATGTGTGCCATCGTCGGAGCCTTCTGCCAGAGGAGCCTCAGTGCTCAGTACATTGTCCTGATTTCCTGAATAGTCAGGTTTTTCGCCGCCGGCACAGATAGACCATCCCAGTTGCAGATCGGACGGCAGCCCGCGTTCTCCCAGAATCAGCGTATTGGTGGTCCCGTCCCTGACGTCTTCCAGGCAGATGCGACTGCCGCTGTAGAGCAGACCATCTCCGGCTTCCGGAGCCGAACCGATGATGCCCAGATAATTGTTTACGGCATGACGGCCGTGGGTGGATGCATACGTCTCGCATATGCTTCCGGAGTTTGGGTCGGAAGGGCAGGAAAACGTATTCAACACCACAGACTGAGGTTCGAAGCCCTCTTCGTCTTTGTACCGGTAGAAGAAGCAGTAATCGGGAAAGCTGAAATCGATTCTGTCTGACAGGTCGGATCGCCCAAGAAACGGCAACAGTCGCGACTGGAATGTCCACAATCGATTGGGCTGATTGCCCTCGGGTAATCGTCGGTTCGTGCAGTGAAACGAATGAATGGCAACGCTGATTTGCCGCAGATTGTTCATGCATTGCAGCTGCCGCGACCGGGCAACTGCCTGAAGCACAGCGGGTGCCATCAATGAAACAAGCATTGCAATGATGGAGATCACAACCATTAATTCGATCAGCGTGAAGCCTCGACGAAGCCGAGGGACAAATCCAGCTGGCTTCCGGCTTTGCTGTGATGACATCATGGCGACAACTCCCTTGTGTAAATCAGAATTGTGATGATGGAACGGCGAATCCACATTGTTCGGTCACTCTGTGGACTCGCCGACGCCGCGGATAAGTACCCTGCCTTCGTGTCTATGGCATGGAATTCAGATCAGTCATCATCGTGATGCCCGGAGTGACCATGTTCGTCACCGTCATGGTGATTGCCGTCGTCATGGTGATTGCCGTCGTCACGGTGATTGCCGTCGTCATGGTGATTGCCGTCGTCACGGTGGTTGCCGTCGTCATGGTGATTGCCGTCGTCATGGTGATTGCCGTCGTCACGGTGATTGCTGTCGTCATGGTGGTTGTTGTCGTCATCATTCTGACCATGCTCTTCGGCACCGTCATCATGCCGTTCGTTGGACCGATCGTTGTTCCCGTTGCCTGAACGATTTGTCGAGGAATCATTCTTGTCTTCGTTCTCCTTGTCTTCCGTCTGTCCGTCGTCCACGCGCACTTCGATTAATTCTGTCCGTCCATTGGCATGCAAAATCAAACCCACGCTGAGCCTTGCTTTCTGAGCACTGCCGATTCCGGCTTCTGCTGCCGGCATCAGCCCGCAGTGAACAATGCAGGCTGCTGCTATTACTGCGAGAAGGTGCCGCATGTTGCTGCTGGTATGTGAGATGTTCATGAAAGAGTTCTCCATTTAACAAGTGAAATTCGTCGGCCCGGCCATTCACCCGAATGGCGACTCAAGGCTGACTTGGTCATCATTTCTGCACCTGAATTCGCCCAGCGCAAACCTGTTGCGCAAACACCGATGCTCGAATACCGTGTTGGCCACGTAATTAGGGGCCCTGTAATCACATTCCGTTCAGCAAGTCCAGAGCATCCGTCGCATGACCTTCGGCCCACGCGGCAAGTGCGGCATCGAGAGCAAAAAGATCGTCTTCGGCGGCAACGGAATCTGCGATGCGTACATCTCGATACCGGCACACATCCGCATCGATTCGCGAGATACTGAAAGAGGGAATGAAACAATGAAGTGCGGATTAACCTGCTCAGGACTTTCAGGGAGTCCGTGTGGCAAGACACCACTCAACGAGACAGACCACGTCACTGCAGACTAGTCGTCGTTACCGCCGGTGTGATTGCCATCATGGTCGTTGCCGTCTTCGTGATCTCCGTCTCCGTCGCCGCGCCCGTCGATGTCATCGAGTCCCAGGCCACCAAGCAGATCATCCAGGCCCGTACCACCGAACAGCGTATCCCGTCCGTCGTCTCCGTGGACGGTATCGTCGCCGTCATCACCGTAGAGCGAATCATCACCAACACCGCCCTGGATGGAGTCATTTCCGCTCCCGCCGTGTTCTGTGTCGTTGCCTTCTTCACCATTCAGGACGTCATCACCAAAGCCGCCGTCGAGCGAGTCATCACCAGAGCCGCCCTGAATCAGATCATTACCGCTTTCACCGAAGAGTTCGTCACTTCCGGCGCCTCCGGAAAGTTGATCTGTACCGTATCCCCCGTATTCGATGTCGTTGCCGTCGTCACCATACAGATGATCTGCCCCGGCATTGCCGTGCAGACTGTCATCGCCCAGACCGCCGGAAATCAAATCATTCCCGGTTCCACCCCGGAGATCATCCGCTCCATCATCGCCCCACATTCGGTCGGCGCCGTCGTCACCGTACAGGCGATCATCCCCGGAACCGCCATACTCGATGTCATTTCCCTGACCGCCCCGAATTTCATCCAGACCGTCTTCGCCCCAAAGCGTATCGTTGCCATCGTTGCCAAAAAGTCGGTCGTTGCCTGCTCCACCCGCGATCCGGTCCAGCCCGTCGCCACCATATTCAGAATCGTTGCCAACACCACCGCTAAGATTGTCGTCTCCAGAACCACCATCGAGCATGTCGTTGCCCGATTCGCCCCACAACCGGTCGTTGTCTCCCTCCCCGAAGAGCCGGTCATCTCCGGCACCTCCGAGGATGCTGTCTACGCCGGAGCCGCCGTATTCCAGATCATTGCCCGCTTCACCTCGGAGCGTGTCATTATCATCACCGCCGTACAAACGATCGTCGTCCATACCTCCATAGAGATCATCTGCACCCGCGTCGCCGAATACCTTGTCCTGGCCGGCATCACCATACAGACGGTCATCACTGGTTCCGCCGTAGATCAGGTCGTTGCCAATGCCGCCATGGATTTCATCCAGGCCGTCTTCACCCCAAAGCGTATCATTGCCATCCTGTCCAAACAGACGGTCGTTTCCGATGCCCCCGGCTATTCGATCGACCCCGGCACCACCATATCCGGCATCGTCGCCCGCACCACCGCTGATCGAATCGTCACCGGTTCCGGCATCCAGCACGTCATCTCCGTCGTTCCCCCAGAGGCGATCGTTTCCGTCTTCGCCGAACAGTCGATCATTACCGCCTCCGCCTTCGATCATGTCGTTTCCGGCGCCGCCATATTCAATGTCGTCACCCGCATTCCCGTTCAGCTGATCGTCGTCAGCGCCTCCGTAAAGATAGTCCGTGCCGTCTCCTCCCTGAAGGTTGTCTGAACCTTCGTTGCCATGGATGCGATCCAGTCCGGCGCCTCCATTCAGGCTGTCACTTCCTGCACCGCCGAATAGCCGATCAGAGCCATCTCCGCCGAATTCTGTGTCATTCCCCTCTGCACCAATCAGAATGTCATCTCCGACACCGCCCTGCAGCGTATCATCTCCTGCGTCGCCCCAGATGCGATCGTTTCCGGCATCCCCGGAAATGTTGTCGTCTCCATCACCCCCAACTAATGCATCATCTCCGTTTCCTCCATGAATCTCATCACTCAGTGCGCTGCCGGTGATATAGTCATTGCCTTCATTACCAAAGATGCTTACTCGCTGAACAGAGGGAAATGATGCGGCCGTCACATTGTGAAGATCGATCCGATTGTCCCCTGCACCGCCATTGACTGTAATGGAATCAACGTCCGAAGCATTGAGTGGTGATGCCCCACTGGAGACAATCAGATTGTTGAGGGTTACATGTCCTGAAGAATCGGTATTGATCTCCAGCGTATCTGCCGCGTCACTGTCAACCGTCAGTTCACCGGTCGTCGCATCGAATGCAGCAGAAGCGCTCAACAGGATCCGAGACTCCAGGGTCACAGAGCGTGCCTGAACCGTTGATACTCTCTTTCGACGACGAGTAGTTTTCGCAAATGAAATTCGGTCCCGGACCGACGCCAACCAGTTGAGATGTCGCATGTGATTGTTCCTGTGCAGATTCCGCAGTAAAACTGTTCAAGTCTTTTCGCAAGTTATCTTCGACCTGCATTCGACTATCGTCGCACAGTGAATTCACAGCAACGGCAGGGAGGCGAATCTAAGCCAAAGTTCATCTTCAACATCCATGGCTACACAGCATCACACGAATTCGATGGCCGGTTTTCGTCGTACGACCAGGCAGCCTCCCGCAGGCCACCAACCAACTCAGCAAGAAAGCCAGGGCAAGAGCGAATGGTCGAAGAGCAATGATCGTTACCTGAGCCGATGGTGAGGCACTCCGACACATCAGTGAGGGATCGGTGTCCGGCAAAGGCCAGCGAAGGCGTCCCCGGCTGACGTATTGGGTACTGTTTTTAACGGGCTGATCGTCGTCTTCATTAGTTTTTGTTTAACTTTGTGGACAGTCTCGCCAGAGACGGTCGTAATCAAATCTAACATGTGGTTTCCATACCACCGGCAAGCGATCATTTCAGATGAAGAAACTCCAGCAATGGCCCGATTGTTAGTTGTTGAAGACCAGGCAGCTCTGCTGCAAAGCCTCCGCCGAGGGCTGGAAGAGGAAGGACACGCAGTCTTCACCGCCATGGGAGGCACCGAAGCCTATATGATTGCGACGCGAGAGCCGTTGGACGCTGTCATCCTGGATTTAGCGCTGCCTGATGGAGATGGGCTGAGTACCATGCGACGGCTTCGCGACGAAGGTTTTGTGAAACCCATCATAATTGTGACGGCCCGCGATTCGGTTCAGGATCGCATCATCGGTCTCGACAGCGGTGCAGATGATTACCTTGTCAAACCGTTTTCTTTTGACGAACTGCTTGCGCGACTTCGAGCGCTGCTGCGGAGAAATTTCACGGACAATGAAACAGTCCTGCGATACGACAATCTGGAGATCGACCTGCTGGCGCGGACTGTCAAACGGGACGGCGAAGTGATCACACTGACACAAAGACAGTTCGACCTTCTGGAGTACCTGATGCATCGGTGCAGCCAGGTTGTTTCGCGGGAAATGATCGCGCGCGATGTCTGGAAGGCCGCGACTGCTACATGGACCAATGTTATCGATGTTCAGATCAATCAGCTGAGGAAACGGATCGAACGTCCGCACTGGAAAACCGTGCTGCATACTGTGCGAGGTGAGGGGTATCGACTGGGAGATTCTCCTTGAACGTCCCGCAACCGAATCCCTTTCGCCGGATCCGGACGTGGAGCATACGCTGGCGTCTGACGTTCTGGAACGCGGTTGTCATGACCGCGCTGTTGACCGTATTCAGTCTTACTCTGCTGTTCATCGTACGACAGCACCTGATCGCAACGGTCGATCGCGTTCTGTTTGAAGAACTCAGAGAACTAATCGAGGAAATCAGCTTCTGCCCGGACATCGAAAATCTTCAGGAACAGCTGCAACAGCGCTATGCCGTCCATGCTCATTACCACTTTCGTGTGATCTCCGAAGACGGAAGGACGTTGTTTCGCAGTCGATTCCTGAATTTCATTGATCTCCCGGTGACTTACAACGCCGGCGAGCTTCGAGGTCCCGTCTTCGACAATATCGAGCTGACGAATCTTGGCCCGTATCGCCTGCTGACGATGGCGATGCGAGACTCCAGATCCAATCCGATGCTGCTGCAGGTCCTCTCTCCGCGTTCCGAACTGAACAAGGAGTTCCTTTTCTATGTGTGGATGATCCTTGGCATTGGTCCTGCAGCGGTTCTTGTGACGGTCGTCGTTGGCTATTTTCTTGCCCGGGGCACTCTGCAACCTATTGAAGAGATTGCCAGCACCGCCGAAATGATTTCGGCAGATAACCTCAGTCAGCGAATTGAGTGTCCGAATCCTGACGACGAACTCGGACGGCTGGGCACAACGCTCAACCACACGTTCGATCGACTTCAGGCATCGATCAGTGATATGCGACAATTCACTGCAGACGCCGCACATGAACTACGAAGCCCGCTGACGGTTATGAGAACGGAAGCGGAAATCGCTTTGAGAAGCTCCCGTTCCACGGACGACTATCGCAAAGCAATCGGGGTCACACTGGAAGAAACAAACCGGCTGGCTTTGCTGGTCGACCAGCTTCTGGTTCTCAGTCGACACGATGCGCATATCGACGCCCCGCCCGAAGATATCGTTCCTGTCGATGCGTTGTTGAAGGACGTCGCGGAAAAGTTTCGAGGCCTTGCCATGGAACGAGGTTTGACATTCGAAGCCGGAGAACTGCCGGAATGGTATGTCAAAGGGGATGATATTCAGCTAAGCCAGATGTTTTACAACCTGCTGGACAACGCCGTGAAATATACGCCGGCTTCGGGACGAATTCTGCTCCGCTGCAGGATTCACCAACACACAGCGCACTACGTTATCGAAAACTCCGGAGAGGGGATCCCGGAGGAACATCTGCCGCACATCTTCAAACGATTTTATCGGGTCGATACGTCCCGCACGCGAGCAACCGGTGGTACGGGACTGGGGCTCGCCATTTGCAAATCCATCGCTGAGGCACACGGCGGGAGCATTCAAGCCGAAAACGCCCCGGAAACAGGAACGAGATTCACTGTTATTCTGCCGGGCCGGACTTCGGAATGATGCCCAATAGCCAGTCTGAGACAGACTCAACAAACATGCGACAAAGAAAAGCCTTTACACTCATCGAACTACTCGTCGTCATCGGCATTATTGCCGTGCTGATCGCTTTGTTGCTGCCTGCCGTACAGTCCGCACGTGAAGCCGCAAGAAGGATTCAGTGCCGGAATCATCTGCGCCAGATCGGCCTGGCACTGCATAATTATTCAGACGTTCACGACAAACTCCCTCCCAGCTTTGTGTTCTCACTCAAGGGGTCATGGAGCGTCCACGGAAGACTGTTGCCCTACCTGGAACAGGGCAATGCATACAGTCAGGTTCGACTGGATGTGGAATGGCATGAACCGGAGAATCTCGCCACTGGAATTCAACAACTGTACATCGAAACGTATCACTGCCCATCCGATCCGAATGCCGGCACACTCTACGACGCCGGACCGGGGGAAGGTTTCGTGCAGCCGGTCAACTATGGATTCAATTTCGGCACCTGGCTGGTCTATGACCCCCGTACAAATACCGGCAGCGATGGCGTGTTCTTCCCCAACTCATCACTGTCGATCGATTCCTGCAGGGACGGACTCAGTCAGACACTTGCGGCCTCAGAAGTCAAATCGTTTCAATCGTACTTTCGTGACACCGCCGACCCGGGTCCTGCGGTTCCTCCCAACGACAACTATATCTCCCAATTTGCAGGAGGTGCTCAGTTTGGACTGGGGCCACACACGAATGACAACACCGGACACAATGAATGGTGCGAAGGAACGGTTCATGACAGCGGTTTTACGACCGTGTTCCCACCCAACGCAAGTGTGCAGTATGTTCATTCGGACAATCGTCCCTACGACATCGATTTTTCATCACGCTACGAAGGCACAAGCCTGCATCAGCCGACCTATGCGGCTGTGACATCCAGAAGCTATCACACGGGCCTTGTTCATGCCGCGTTAATGGACGGATCTGTCCGATCAATCAGCAGCAACATTGCGCTGGAAATCTGGAGAGGGCTTGGCACGCGAAGCAGCGGTGAAGTCATCGGAGAATATTGAATTGACTTGCCACTGTTCCCGGTGGCCCCGCATCAATCAACCGGGACGAAAAGCTGCCGCAGGCCGTTCTCCGGGTCGCAACGCCTCCAACGGACATGTTTTCCTGCCGTTGTCAGAATTCGACCCGAAGTTTTGTTGCAAAAAAAATGCCTCTTTCATGAGAATGGCCGGACGTCTGTCGACCGCATGCAACCCGCCGGGATGCGAGAAAATGTCCTCAAAGATTCAGATCCGCTGCCACTCCTGTCAAAAACTTCTGGCGGTCCCTGCAGCGGCTGCCGGAAAGAAGATTCGATGCCCCGGGTGCAGCGAGATCCTCCCGGTTACAGCCGATGGCAAGACCTCGGCTCCGCGAGAAGCTCCATCACGTCGTGCCCCCAATCGTGCAGTTGCCGCGCCCGGGAAAAGCGCCGCGACTGGGAAAAGCGCCGCGACTGGGAAAAGCGCCGCGACTGGGAAAAGCGCCGCGACTGGGAAAAGCGCCGGGCCGCGTTCGTCCGCAGCGAGCGGAACGCCCCCTGCTTCCGCGGCACCGCGCAAGGCTCGGCGAGTTTCCGCCGAAGCACCTCCACAACCACAACCCAGACGAATGGCTAAACCAGGACGAAAGTCCAGGCAGGACGATCACCGATCCAATGATGATCCTTATGCGGCCGATCCCTTTGGATCCGATCCGTGGGACGATGGAGCGGATTCGTACGATCCCTATGTCGACCCGGTTGGCACAGGCCCGATGCCTGGGCGATCACGAAAAAGAACGAAATCTTCAGCACAGCCTACACTCAAAGGAACCGGTAATGAACCACCGGCAGCACAGTATCAACGCAGTTCCGGCGTGGATGGCGGCATGATTTTGAAAGGCGTCGCGATGATGGTCGGCGCCGTGGTCTGGTTTGTTGCGGGATGGTCTGCAGGACGAATCTTCTTCTATCCGCCGATCCTGCTTGTTATCGGTCTGGTTACCGCAGTGCGAGGTCTGTTTGGCCAAAGCGAATGAGTCCTCAAACCGCCGTCAACAGATTTGCTTTCGGAGTAGACTCAAACCGGCCATTTCAGACAGGGCAGGTAACCGGCGAGACCCGGCGAACCCACTTCTAATTCTGCGCTGACACTGCGTTCAGGGCCAGTCAAAGGGAAACACCCGCATCACAGCAGGCACGACCGCCACATTCAAGCTCTTTCACCACTGAAGGCCCGGTCTCGAATGGAGTCCTGGGTCGGATGAAGTCGGAGCAGAATCGATCGATCGCTATCGAGATGAAACAGTTTGCGTGTTCCATTCGTCCAGCATGGCCTGAACGCGAGCAGGATTAAAGTTGTCGGGGACGCTTTCGTCCTGATTTGCCTGCAGATCGGAGACCGTCAGGTCTGGAGAAGACACGCCGCCGGCAGGAACATCAGCCTTTGCCGACCAGGCAATTGCATTCAGGACAAGCGTTCGAAAATCGCGGTGTCCCCAGTTCCAGTGAAAATGTCCGCCGGTAATTCCAAAGCCGCGACCACCATCTTCCCGAGTTCTTGCCCACGCGACGGTTTGTGGCTCTTTACGTTCCAGAACTGCGGCTCGCACAGCAGCGTTGTTGCTGTGCGCTCCGTCCGGTCGCGCCAGCGTGCCGTCATCTTTAACAAGAGTGCTGGCCGGAGGCAGATCCTTCAGAATCGAAGTGACCTGCCCGGCTTCATCGAATCGCATGTGATAATACCATTCATCATTGATATGGAATGGCTTCACACCGTTTGCAATCGGGTGTGCAGGCAGTTCCCGGAAGCTGGCCGTCCAGTGCGGATTCACTGACCAGTCCGTTTCAAAATAGCCACCGGTCCAGCGCAGAAAAGCATCACCGGAAGGACCTTTGGGAACTTCGACGCCGTAGTGGATACAGACCAGCCCAACGCCTTTCTTAAGGACAGAATCAAGCCGGTCGAGTTTGCTGTTGAAAGGGTGACCGCCTCCTCCATCGCAGTAAATCACAATCGCATCTGCCGAATCCAGAACGCTGTCATCCTCCGGCCAGCCATTGGTGTAAACCGACGCTTCCACTCCGATGCCTGCATGATTCAGGGCATCCGAAAGCAGCATGCACCCAGCTTTGTGCTCATGCGCTCCGTATCCATGACTGGGACGCCCGGCGATCAGAGCCACCTTCTTTGGTGCCGGCGTCTTCTTCAGGCGAATATTCCGGAATTGAACGATCATCGGGGGACCAACGTGAATCTGCAGAGCAAGCAAACCTGATTCCCGACGCTGCTGTTCGTCATTGTCGACACATTCAATGGTCGGCACGCCATTGATGAAATGCTGAAAGCGAAAGCCATTGGCAACGATGCGATACTTATTCCAGTCTTCGTGTTTGATCTTCGACTGAATCTCTTCTGAGTTTCCGATGTTACCGACAACCTTCTTTTCGAACTTGTCACCGTTTCTTACCAGTTCGGTCGATTCTCCTCGCAGTGCCAGAATCCCTCGAAACTGCTCTCCATACAGAATGCCTGAGTAGGTTTTGCCAGCTTCGAAATCAGCCTGGTAGCCACCGATACCCCACTCCGAATTGGGCAGCTCGAAACTGCGGTATTGAATGCCGGAATTGCCGTTCACAATTCGGTATTCCAGTTCCAGCTCAAAATTGTCGACCTCGCCACCACGCCAGATCAGAAACTGATTCTTCGAGATCTTGTTTTCAGCAGTGGTCTGCCCCGTGATCGCTCCGTCTTCCACTCGCCAGAGTTTTGGATTTCCGTCCCATCCCTCAAGAGTTTTGCCATCGAATATCGTTTGCCACTCGTCCGCAACGATGTCTGAAGGACTTGTTATGCAGGCTGCAGTGGCAGCGAGCAGAAGCAGGAAACGGACAGCTTTCATAGGGACTCCTTTAATGCTACAGATGATCGAGTGGGTGGGCTTGTGGAGAGCGAATGAGCCGGAGCTTCATCACGGAGAAGTTGGATGATGTTACAATGTAACAAACGTTTCAGCGATCAACAGCTTTACGGAGTGAAGAAAGGCGTCGACAGAAAAGGGTCAGGGCTGTTTTCACCTGACGTTAGCTTAGCTGCCCGTTGAAAAACCGTGACACGCAGGACGACTGGAAACCATCGTGTTTTGAGGTCTCCTGCTCGAGCCAGTCCCGTTTTTCAACCGGCTGTTGTTAGCGATCTTCTGTTTTCACCGTCTTCCGGGGGAGAGGGGCAGGGTGGGGGCGTTGCGGTCGAAGACGACCACATCCACTTCGAATAGAACCTCATCGGCAACCGACTCAAGCAAACCACCTTCATCGATGCCGACGGAACCGCCCGTTCTTCATACCGCCACCGAGAAGGACGAAGTCATCCGGGTGGGCGCGTTTCGCATCGTTTGGGAGCCCCACGAGCGACCGGAGGAGTTCCGCTACGGTGTTTTCTGACTGGAGAGGGAATCGCCATCAGGGTCATCGTATTTGTTTCATAAATCAGGATGCCCCTTACTGCTGCCTAATGTGACCGACACAGAGCTCGTATTCGCTGCGCGAGCGTTTCGTTGGTGGCGAACAGGATCCCTCGGTGACACATGAGCGCGGAGTCGGCCCGGTTGAGGTAGAAACATTGGCCGTAGATGTCGGTGGCAACCGCACCAGGTCCGCGCCGTCTGTACACGGAGCCAGTCCCTTTTTCTCCGGTACCAGACAGATTCATAAGGAGTCCAGAACTTCGGTTGCGAGCCGTGTGCTGTAGCGATGAGCCTTCCAATGGCCGGGGCTCCATCCTTGAAGAAAGCGGAAAAAGTCGGTCCATGCCACAGGATACAGTTCACGCCAGTTGGCTTCGAGCGCGCGACTGTCGACAGCCTTGCCCGAGCCTACCAATGCTTCGCAGAGGAACTCGAAGTAACGATCCAGCAAAGCGGATTCACGTCGCTCACACTCGTCCTCATCAAAGCAGCTGCTGACGAAGTAGGCCACATCTTTCATGCCACAACCTCCACCGACGTACTGAAAATCGACGGCCGCAGCATGTCTTCCATCGGGACTAAAACAGAAGTTCGCAAGCTTTGCATCGCCATGAACAAACGTCTGGAAGGGGCTATCAGACAGTCGACGATCGAGCTCGCTGGCAGCTGCTTTCAGAGGACTGTCGTCGAGCGCATCGAATTCATCGGGGCGAGTGGCGAGGTGCCAATACGTTCCGGTGGTCCACAAGTCTTCGGGCGGCTCTGTCATGAATGTGGCATGGAAGTTAGCCAGCCATAACAGGCACGCATCGACTTCGGCGTCGCTCACGTTCCAACGGCGACCGGCAAAGCCCGCGGCGTTCAGGTCTTCCAGGAGAAGGAGGACTCCATCGGGACGATGCTCGACGGCCAGACAGTTGGGCACGCGACAGGCATCAAGACACCGCTCCGCATATCGTCCGTACCAGGCCGTCTCAACCTGATACGATTTGATCTTTCGCTGATGCGAGCGATCGGACGTCCAGCCGTACTTATGGGCCTGCTCGTCAGGCCAGCGCACGTGCTTCAGAACAACGCTCGGGGTCGCGCAGCCCGAAAGATGACATCGCACAATCTGCCCATAGCCGCTCCAAAGACTCTGCACGACCTCGGTACGTGAAATCTTCGCTGCGCCCGTCGACTGGAGTACGAATGCAGTAAGAATAGCGTCGAATTGATCCGCCTCAGTCACGTGGTCAGGTCTCTCGATCAGTTCGGTTTTGCATAATGAAAATTTCGTCCTCCGGGCTGTGGGTTGTCACGAGGGCGGAGCCCGACAGAATCTCTGCCGGTGGCGTCAGCCACCGATCCGAAGTGGAAGGCAATCAAGGCCGGAGGCCGACACATCATAATGTTGATTGGCAGCCTTGTGTCGCCCTCTGGGCTCGCGGATGTGATGTAACTGAGATCCGGTGGCTGACGCCACCGGCAATGAATGTTTCGCCCTCCGGGCTATGCAGTCCCTCTGTCCGCCTTGCCGATTTGAAGGGCGGCGTACGGCCGGTTTCTACCGGCCGCTCATTTACGAGGGCGGAGCCCGGCAGAATCCCTGCCGGTGGCGTCAGCCACCGTTCTCAAGTCTTTGGGAACAAAGGCCGGAGGCCGACACATCACTCCCAGATGTACTTCGGATCGTAGTCTACTTCGTGTCGTTTCAAAATCTCGAGGAATTCATCCTGAAACGATTGCTTGCGATGATGCTCCATCTGGCGGCTGATGTACGCAACGACGGCATTCTGCCAGGACGGACTGACGGTGAAAGCTCCGTATCCGTCTTGCCAGTGAAACCTCATTCCCGCGTCACGCGATTCGTTGATGTGCTTGCTTGTATTGGCTTTCAGTTTGCCAACAAAGTCGGACACCGCCACTTTCGCCGGAATCCGGACGAGTAAGTGAGCGTGATCGTAGTAGCCACCAATTCGGATCGCGAAGCCATCAAGATTCCTGGCGACGCCTGCCATGTAGGCCCAAACGCCTTCTCGGAACTGATCATCCTGCAGGAGTGGGCGTCTTTCTTTGGTGCTGAAAACAACGTGATAGAGAAGTTGTTGATGGGCTGCCATGTATCGCCCTCCGGGCTCAGGTGTGATGCAATTGTGATCCGGTGACTGACGCCACCGGCAATGAATATTTCGCCCTCCGGGCTATCCAGCCAGGACAACGGCAGAGCCCGAAAGAGCGATACGCAATCAATCTAAGGGCAGAGCCTGCCAGCCGGAACCTGACAGGCTCAGGGCGGAGCCCGACAGAATCCCTGCCGGTGGCGTCAGCCACCGGTTCTCAAGTCTTCGGGAACAAAGGCCGGAGGCCGACAAATCGCGCCCATGGCGACACCATGTTGCCACTTCGTGGCTGGATAACGCGGCCTTCGGCAGCTTGTCGTCAACTGTCCGATCGCTCATGGGAAATCAGGTTCGGATCGTGTTTCTGGCTGTTATTCACATGGGGTGTCGGATTTGGCCGCAGCGTGGACGGCTTCTGCTGTACGCACAAAGTCAACCATATCCTCTGAGAGAACGAGTTGGTCGCGCCACATCAGGAATTGAGCACCATTCAGGACAAAATCAAATCCAAGGTTTGAGCGAAAGGGCCACTGTGTATCAGGTTTGAGGTTTTCAAGGCAGGAAACCAGGTTGGCTCCGAATGGACGGCGTTCGAATCGGCCGCGTTCGTTAAAGATGCAACAGGAATACTCAAGTGACGGATGCGGAAACGAATAATTGAACAGACGTACGGCCAATGGTCGCAGAAGTGCAAACAACGGCAGCTGTCCAAATCCCATGACGTGTACTGGTTCAAATTGGCAGCCTTGGTCCACGATCCAGACGAATGTGGATTCCGTTCCCGTCGCATCCAGTTCGTCGTCATCCCGGATGACGTCAAACACGAGGATCTGACGCTGGTCCCCCGATTGAATCTGAGCATTCACCAGTTGCGTCTGCGTCCATAGATCTATTCTGCGTCGAACACCTCGAAAGTTCCCAAAGGCATCACGCAGTTCGTCCGTTGTTGTCGGTGTCCACTTGAGTGGCCTGAAATTCAATGAATCCAGTGTTCGTTCGCGGTCTGTACGGCGCGTCTTCGTGGCACGATCTCGAGGGCGAACGACAAAGTAATGGCCCAACACGCAGACCAGAACAAAGCCGCCGACCAAAATCAGAACCGGAATGAGAAGGACCCACGGGGACGCGCCTTCACGAGCGGGCTGTGGAACGCCTGGTTGCCATGCAAGCTGCCGAAGCGCGGCTGAAATCGATTGAGATGGATATCGAATAGGGGTTACTCATCTGTGTGAGTGGGCTCTCACTGTAGACAGATCGTTCGCGAACGAAGATGCCTGCAGTTATTTCGTATCCGGGCTTTCAACGGCATTGCTGTAGAACTGGACGAGATTGCCGCGTAGTACTTCGAGAGATGGCTCGTGGATGTACATCATGTGGCCGCCTTCGAAGTAATGCGTTTCGACGTTCTGCATGCGTTCGGGCGACAGGCCGAGATGATTGATGGTGTAGTCCATCGCTGAATGCGGAGTCGCCAGATCGTAGTATCCACAGGCAACAAACAGCTTCAGGGATGGATTCGCTGTCATGGCGCGGCGCAGTGTTTCAGAGGCATCGACGTAGCGATTTTCAAAGTTCCGATAGCTCCATGGATAAACGTTACCGGTCAGAATTTCGTAGACGCGTTCTTCTTCATACTTCAGGTCGCGTCGAATGTAGTCATTCATTGCCGCAGTGAACGGTCCGAAGATTGCAGCACCGCTGGCGTCAAATTCATACGATTCTCCGGCAGAATCTCGATCCATGTTTGAATAACGACTGTCAAATCGACCAATGGTACGATTGCGATCACGAAGCAGTTCTTTTCCGAAACGGTTCATAGGAATACGAAGGTGTGATGCCTTCACATATTCAGGCGACAATCCCGTAAGACGTGCGAGTTTTTCTGCGACGGCATCGAACTGATCCTGCTGAATACCGGAGCCTTTCATCAGTGCAAGAGCGTAGTCACTGGCGGCAAATTCTTCTGCCTGCCGGACCACGTCTTTCAATGAAAGTTGCTGAAGATCGGCCGGCAGAGCCTTGTGATACCATGCGGTCGCGGCGTATGTCGGAAGGAACAGAAGACAGGGCAGATCGTTGCTTGTGCTGAATCGCAGCGTCTGAAAATTGATCGCTCCGGAAATAACGACAATGCCGTTTAGTTCGAGGTTATAGCGGCTCTGCAGGTGTCCACTGAGCCCCGCTGCCCGAACGCCTCCGTAGCTTTCGCCACATAGAAACTTGGGTGACGGCCATCGCTGAAATCGTGTGGTGTAGTCGTGAATGAACTGACCGACGCTGGCAACGTCCTCTTCGTATCCGTGAAATTCATTCTTGTTCACATCTTTTGACGGACGACTGTATCCGGTACTGACAGGGTCGATGAAAACAAGGTCTGTTACATCCAGCAGCGACCATGGATTCGAATCCAGTCGATACGGTGGTTTCAGATAGGACGCGTCCTCCGGAAAGCGAATAAACTTTGGCCCCAGCATCCCCAGGTGCAGCCAGACCGAGGAAGACCCCGGCCCACCGTTGAAGCAAAACGTGATGGGGCGACGCGATGCATCTTCACCATCCCTGGTATAGGCGACGAAGAACATCTCCGCGCGGGATTCCAGCGAATCGGACTTCATCAGAAGCTTGCCCGCTGTGGCTGTGTAGGAAATCGACTTACCGCCAATTGTGGTTTCGTGCTGAGTTTCCACCAGCACTTCCTGAGGTTTGTCCTCCTTTTCCTTTTTGGTGTCGGCATCGTCCGCCAGAACCAGACTGCCGGGAATCATTGCCAGCAGCAGCAGGAATCGGATTTGCTGGAAGCCACGCATCGTCAAGTCACTTTCCGTTTAAGGCGATTTCAGAAGGAAGAAGGCGAGTTTACGGCGACGAGTCCGGCCTGCGAAAGAATTTTCAGGAAGTTATGCGGCTAACCGAATGAAATCTCACGTGCCCATGCGTCCCGATTTTGAGGGAACCCCGACTCGATCAACTGCAGACGATGACAAAATCGCTATGCTGTTGTTCGAGCCGTCCGTGTGACAGATTGAGAGTATGCCGGAAGCATGCAGAATCGGAGAGGGGTGATGCCGTTACTGGTCGACCTCCCGGCCATCAACCAGAAATAATAGGCAGAGAAAATGGGTGCAAAGAAGAACGAAGTGCAAGTTGGCCTTGTTCAGATGACGTGTACGGAATCACCTTCTGAGAATCTGGAGAGGTCGATCCAGAACATCCGCGAAACGGCAAACGCTGGCGCGAAGGTGATCTGCCTGCAGGAGGTCTTTAACACTCAGTACCCCTGCCAGTCCGAAGATCACGCGAATTTTGAACTGGCCGAGCCCATTCCTGGCCCGACAACTCAGGCGCTGTCTTCGATCGCGAAAGAGCTGCAGACGGTGATCGTGGCGCCGGTTTTCGAAAAGCGAACCCACGGGCTCTACCACAATTCCGCTGTTGTGATTGACGCTGACGGATCCACCGCAGGCCTGTATCGAAAAATGCACATTCCGGATGATCCGCTCTACTACGAGAAATTTTATTTCACACCCGGTGATCTGGGTTTCCTGGCATTCCAGACCCGTTACGCCAAAGTGGGCGTCTGTATCTGCTGGGACCAGTGGTACCCGGAAGCTGCCCGGCTCACAGCAATGCAGGGAGCAGAACTGTTGTTCTACCCCACTGCTATTGGCTGGATTCCGGGTGAGCGCGATGTCTATGGTGAGAGCCAGTATTCTGCCTGGCAGACAATGATCCGCAGCCATGCCATTGCGAATGGGCTTTTCGTGGGTGCACCAAATCGAGTGGGAGTGGAAGGGGAAATCCAGTTTTGGGGAGGATCATTCCTTTCCGATCCATACGGCAATGTGCTGGCCAGGTCACCTCACGAAACAGAAGAGAATCTGGTCGTGAATTGTGACCTGTCCCTCATAAACACCGCGCGCACCCACTGGCCCTTCTTCCGCGATCGTCGAATCGATGCGTTCGGGGATTTGCAGAAACGCTGGTGTGAATGATTCATCGCCGGGCATCCGTGCGCCAGCGCAGACAGATTATCCCTGGATTCGTGTGCGGCGTCCGGATCGAATGGCCGGTGTACAGTTCGAGCCCTTGTACAGTTCGAGCCGGTGTGCCAACCGGGCTGGCGAGTCCGAACGATCAGAACAACGCGGGCAGGCCGAGTTGTCGTCGAACGATGACCCACTGCCCGGCATGCATTAACCAATGTGATCCCTGCAGCGAAAACATGTTGCCAACCGTGGGGGCGTAATCGACGCCTGTTGCCCGATCAAGATCCTCATCATTCTGCTCATTCAATAGCGCGATGGTGGCTGCACGCTGAGCCTGGTACGTTGCCAGAAGGACTTCCTTCGAGTCGAAGGCAGAAGCATCGTCCGATTCTGCTGTTGCCTTTTCGTACCTTGCCGCAAATCCATCCGGCAGGGGTGGCATTGTTCCGGCTTTGATACCTTCGATCATGGAATGCTCCGACGCGATCAGGTGCCCGATCTGCCACTTAATGTGATTTGTTCCTGAACACGGTCGCAACATCAATTGTTCGTCAGTGAGGTCATTGATGTAGGCCAGCGAGATCATTTCTGCCATATCCAGCCCAAGCTGAAGTGCTTTGCAACTATTCATTGACTTGCTTTCGTAGTGAGACAGTTCAGGGGGATGATTGGTGCTTTCGTTTGCACCGAAGCGACGCCGTGGGAGATCAGGTCATTTCGAAGGATTGTCCGGCGCTGCGATTGTGGCTTTCTGTTGCAGCGTTGATCTCCCGGGCAGAGACTTTAGACTGACCACGCTTGAAATCCAATGCACCTGACCTCTCAAAGCGGTCATCATCTGAACAGCAGAACTCGATGCGCATTCTTATCAGCGAAAACGAAATCCGGGATCGCGTTAAACAACTCGGATCCACGATCAGCAGCGACTACGCAAATCGCCCGCTGACGATTCTTGGTGTGCTGACAGGCAGTATCGTGCTGCTGGCCGACCTGATCCGCGCGACAAACGTTCCTTTGCGAGTCGCCCTGATACAGGCATCAAGCTATGGTGGAACCAGAACGACGCCCGGACAGCTATCTGTCAACAGCTCGCTTGTTCCCGATCTGAAGGGTCGAGATGTCTTGATCCTGGACGACATATTTGACACGGGCAGCACCATGGTGGGACTCTTCGAAGCCGTCGCCGGATACAATCCCAGTAGTATCAAGTCGGCTGTCCTGTTGTGGAAAACAGCCAGAAGCCGTGTGGAACTGGAGCCAACCTACTACGGCTTCAAAATTCCGGATGAATTTGTTGTCGGCTATGGGCTGGATTACAACGACGAATTCCGGCACCTGCCCTATATCGGAATCCCGGATCCACAGGATCTTGAAGAAGCGTCGCTCGGTGGAATTGCAGCGAGCACGGATGCCACCAATGCCAACGTCACGTGAACCTCGTTGATATGGCGAGACCGTTCGTGCAGTGTGATGAACTCCTGCGTTCTCGCCTGGCCAGGTGGGATGATCAGCTTCTGCAGTGGCTGATAGATCCAAACATAGTCCACCACTGCAAGTCCTGCGGATAAGACCGTCAGAAGCATCGCGACTCGCATTCGCTTGCGCAGGCAGCCACTGGCGACGAAACTTGCGATTGCTCCGCCCACAAGAGCCATCGTCAGGGTGATGGCACCAAAAAGGTAATAAAGTGGGAATCGTACCGTCGCCAGTTGGTCACGCGTGACCGAGTCAAATTCCGGATTGGTTTGTTCTGCAACGCTTGTAATCACAAACAATGCCGCGCCGCCAACCCAGACTGCGAGCATGAGTCTCAATAGCACCACACTGATGACTGTGACAATTCGTTTCATATTCATGGTTTGCAAACAGGCCGATCTGCCTGGTAGGTCCGGAAATCAAAGGATCAGCATCGCATCACCGTAGCTATAAAATCGATACCGCTCTTCAACGGCTTTTCGATAGGCTTCCAGGGTCAGATCATAACCGAGTAATGCCGCAACCAGAACGATGAGTGTTGAGCCGGGCAAATGGAAATTTGTCAGGAGCCTGTCGACAATTTGAAATGTGTAGCCGGGGCGGATAAACAGATTTGTCTCGCCCTGCCAGCCGTGGTCCGGGGAAAGTCCGGCCGATGCTGCGGACTCTAAAGTTCGGACAGATGTTGTGCCAACAGCAACAATGCGACCTCCGTCGGACTTCGTTTGACAGATGTCCTGTGCTGACGACGGGGGAACCCGGCACCATTCATGATGCATATCATGTTCGCTCAGGCATTCGGTGGATACCGGGCGAAACGTTCCGATTCCCACGTGCAGCGTGACTTCCGTTGAACGAATTCCACGATGCTCGCACTGCCGAAACAATTCCGGTGTAAAGTGAAGCCCGGCAGTTGGTGCCGCTACCGCTCCCGGGACTGTTGCAAAACAGGTTTGGTACCGTTCCTGATCCGATTCATCTGCCAGCTTTCGTCCCATGTACGGAGGCAACGGCAGGCTGCCAAATCGGTTAAGAATCGAAATGGCATCCGCATCTTCTGAAATCCTGACACTCCAGCTTCCGTCTGAGAATTTTTCGTGCAGAGTGATCACGAGTGAATCTGAATCCTGACGGTCCGCATCGCGATGATACGCAGGCAGCACAGTGATCGTTTCGCCCGACCGGAGTTTCCCCCGGGTTTCTCCCAGCAATATCCATTGGCCGGGAGCTGTTTCCTGAACGAACAACCCCTCCCAGCGTCCTCCGGTCGCTGTGCGATAACCAAACAGCCGCGCAGGGAGCACCTGCGTGTTGTTGAAGACGAGCAAATCCCTGGGCTGTAGTAAGTCGGGCAGATCGAGGATTTTTCGGTGCTGGATTTGGCCGCTGTTTCGATCCACAACCATCAGGCGGGATCCATCGCGTCTCGCAGCAGGGCGCGACGCGATGAGCTCTTCCGGCAAGTCGTATTGCCACGACGACAACAAATCCAGGTTGGGAACCTCACCAGACATCAGATGTACTGATTAATGATGTTTTCGAGCATCTCCTGGCGCCCGCTGATGTTTGCATCGGCTTCACCTTTCTCAAGCATGTAAGCTTCAAGGTCAGTAAAGTTGGTTGTGCCGATATCAATTTTTCGTCCGATTCCGGTTTCATAACTGCTGTACCGTTGTTTGACGAAGTCAGAAAGAACGCCATCCGCGCGAATCGCAGCCGCAATTTTCAGGCCGCGAGCAAATGCGTCCATGCCACCAATGTGAGCATGAAACAAATCGATGGGATCAATGCTTTCGCGTCGCACCTTGGCGTCAAAGTTTGTGCCGCCAGGAGCCAGCCCACCCTGCTTCAGAATGATCATCATGACCTGAGTCGTCAGATAAATGTCGGTTGGGAACTGGTCTGTGTCCCATCCCAGCAGCAGATCTCCCGTATTGGCATCAATACTTCCGAGAGCGCCCTGAATGGAAGCGTATTCCAGTTCATGCATCATCGTGTGCCCCGCCAGCGTTGCGTGGTTGGTTTCGATGTTCAGCTTCACAACATCCAGCAAACCATACTGCCGAATGAAATTCAGGCAGGCGGCTGCATCAAAGTCGTACTGGTGCTTCGTAGGTTCCTTCGGCTTGGGCTCAAACAGGAACTGACCCTTGAAACCAATCTGTTTGGCGTAGTCATGAGCCATGTGCATGAATCGTGCAAGATGGTCAAGTTCCCGCTTCATATCGGTATTGTAGGAGCACATGTAACCTTCGCGGCCGCCCCAGAACACATAGTTTTCACCGCCCAGTTCCATGGTGACTTCCATGGCTTTTTTTACCTGAGCCGCTGCATAGGCGTAAACATCCGCATTCGGACTTGTCGCGGCCCCGTGCATAAAGCGGGGGTTCGAAAACAGGTTTGCCGTGCCCCAAAGCAATTTGATCCCGGTGCGTTGTTGTGCTTCTTTGAGTTTTGCTGCAACGGCATCCAGATTCGCGTGGCTCTCTTTCAGGGTCGCGCCTTCGGGGGCGACGTCCCGGTCATGAAAGCAGTAATAAGGCACTCCCAGTTTTTCGATGAATTCGAATGCAACGTCGACTCGCTTGAGAGCGTTCTCCAGCGAATCGGTTCCGTCGTCCCAGGGACGATTCAGCGTTGGCGCGCCGAATGGGTCGGTGCCGTTACCACGGAATGTGTGCCAGTAGCAGACACTGAATCGAAGCCAGTCTTCCATCGACTTGCCTTCAATGATTTCTCCCGGGTTATAGTGGCGATAGGCCAGCTGGTTCTTTGTGCTCGGGCCCTCGTACTGAATCCTGCTGACTTCTGGAAAAAACTCTGCCATTGAATGATACTTCCCCTGAGAAATGTGCTCCACGCCTGGTCGCAGCTCAGCCGCTGACTCTGCCTCCGTTCGGATGGCAAATCACGGCCTGCCCGGGAACAACACCCCGGACTCTGATGGTTCCAGAGAGGCCGTCAGCGCTTCTGAAATCATGCCGTTTGAATCGAAGCTGAACCGTGCAACAGTGTAACGCGGAATGTCCTGCTTTGAAGCTACAGGTACGGGTTTGTAAAGAGTGACTCTTGGTCCTGTGTATGGACTGGGCTGCTTCGGACGTGCATTCCCGGCCTAAAACTCGGATGAATGCTGAGTCAGCTGGCCGGAAGTCCCAGCCGATGGAAGGACGCGCGACGCAATTCGCAACGCGACAACGTACATCACCAGCAATGAGACGCGAAAGGCAAGGACTACCCCAAGACCAATCCATGCCCCCGTTCTTTCAGGGCTGCCCGGGGCAAACTGCTGGAACTGCAGGTCTGATTCCAGGACGCCTACGATCAGGGAGCCGACGGTGCATGCCGCAAGCAACCAACCGAACAATATTCCCAGGCGTTTACCCATCAGCAGCAGGATGTTTCCGGTCACACCAAAGATCGCCATCCCCGCCGCACTGCCGATCTCCAGAGCCACGTATTTCATAATGGGGTTGTTGGGATCTTCGCGAAGCAGCATGACCAGCCCCAGGCAGCTCAGCACCAGCAGTGGAATGCGAAGACAACAGAACACCAGACTCGCGATCACCATTCCTTTGGCAAAACCACTCAACCGCCCATCTGCTGGCGGCTGTGACGTTCCAACTGGCGGCTGGCCCTGTGAGGCAAGATATGGATTGAATGGATCACCCGACATCGCCGTTTCCCGTCATGGTAGGAATTCAAAGTTGTTTGCGTCGAAAGACGATCTTCTCTTCCATGTACGAGCCGTCTTTTTGCTTCAGAGCCACAATTGCTTCCAGCTCGTCGTTTTGATTGATCCGATAGGTTAAGCCCCGGAACCAGGCCGTCCTGCCTTCGACACGAATGAGAGGGAACTCTGTGTAGTCGTCCTGAGCCTCCCAGCTCTTGAAGTCCTTTCCGAAGTGCTTCAATCGTAACGTCCATTGATTCTCGCGGCGAGCGAACAGGAAGAACTCAGAAAATTCAAGCTCCCCATTCACCACAAGTCGAAAAGTGCCCGTCATGTGTTGTTCTGATTTTGCCGCATCACCGAGCACCGGAAGCCAGACTTCCTCACAGACACCCCCAAAACCCTCGCCAATCCAGTATCCCTGCAGCCATTGAAGTTTCTCCAAATTGACTTCAGACACTGCGTTTCCCTGATTCAGCTGAAGCGTGTTTTCTGTCAGCTTTGCCTGCCCGAATGCGTTTAATGGGAACAGTGCGACACATAGAATGGTGGCCAGTCTCACAGCAGAATCTCCTGTTGTCCGGATTTGTGGGTTCCGAGCCGGAGCACTTAACAAAATGAATTGTATCTTCACACTCCTTTTGCTGAGTTTGAGTTGCGGCGATGCTTTCGACAACCAACTGAATGAAAACTCGGACAACTTCACCAGCCGAACCTTCTCCGCAAACGACTCTCTGCAGTGTCAGCAGGAAGCAAACGCGGATGCCAGAGATTGTCTTGAAGGGCTGGCATGGCGGTCGACAGATTTCAGCGTTGTCCTGGAGAAGCCAGACAAGCAATCGGGTGATCGGCTTGTGCGATTTCCTTCACCGCGACCTGTAGGCAATGCGACCAACGACCTCGTTGCGATGGAATGGTACATCGCAGCGGATGTCAGTGGAAAAATCAAAGTCGCCCCGGCCGTCGTTGTCGTGCACGAATCCGGCCGAAACATGACGGTGGGGCGAATCATTGCGAAGGGATTTCGTGCCAAAGGCATGCATGCATTTCTCCTGCAACTGCCTGGTTACGGAGCTCGCCGAGTCCCGCTGCCGGATGAAGCAACCCGTATGCTGCCAGCACTTCGTCAGGGAATAGCAGACACTCGACGTGCTTATGATGCTGTGGCAGCGTTGCCGTGGGTGCGAAAAGATCGGATCGCTTTGCAGGGCACCAGTCTCGGTGGTTTTGTGACAGCCACCGTGGCTGGGCTCGACGACAGTTACGATCGCATCTTCATTTTGCTTGCCGGGGGGAACCTGCACGAAGTCGTCCTGCACGGAGCAAAGGATGCTGCGAAAGCCCGCCAGAAGCTGGAAGCGGCTGGTGTGACCGAAGAACAAATCATCAAGATGGCCCGGGTCGTCGAGCCACTTCGAGTCGCGCATCGATTACAGCCGGAAAAGGTATGGCTCTTCAGTGGCACCAACGATGATGTGGTGCCGCCCTCATGCTCTCTCGCGCTTGCAAGCGCTGCAGCACTGCCAGTTGATCATCATATTCAGCTGCCGGCCGACCACTATTCCGGGGCTATTTTCCTGCCAATCATTATTCAGCAGATGGTTCACTGTATCGAATCCGATCTTGAATCCGGAACACCCGCGATTCAACCGTCATCCGGGATTCGATGAAGCGACACGAGTTTCTTTGCCGCTCGCAGGCCGTCGACTGCGGCCGTGACGATTCCTCCGGCATACCCGGCTCCCTCGCCAACAGGGTAGATGCCTTTCAGATTCGGCGTTTGCCATGACTGACGGTCGCGGTCGATTCGAATGGGAGAACTCCCTCGCATTTCCGGACCCACCAGCACTGCTTCCGGCAGATATTTCCCCTTCCACTGTCGGTCCATCAGTGGTAGCCCATCCTGTATCGCCTTCAGAATCGGTGGAGGCAAGACTTCCGCCAGGTTCCGAGCCTTTGTGCCTCTCTGGTAGGACGATGGGATCTGCTCCGTGGGAACCGGTGTACGGTTTGCCAGAAAATCTCTTGCGCGCTGAACCGGGGCCGAATAATCCCCTCCTGTCAAATGAAACGCGTGTGACTCATACCTGCGTTGCAGGTACACGCCGGCAAGCGGATGATCACTGCCGAATGCTTCGGGCTCCAGTGTCACAACTAACCCGCTGTTTGCGTAAGGTGTGTCATGGCGAGAATTGCTCATTCCGTTCGAGCAGTACATATTGGGTTCTGAAATGCTTGGAATGACAATTCCGCCGGCGCACATACAAAAGGTGAATAAGTCACGCTGCCCTTTGGCGACCAGCGAATAGTCGGCCGCGCCGAGCAGCTGCCGGTATTCCGGCCGGCCATACTTGTGCTGATTGATCACTTCCTGAGGCTGTTCAATCCGCAAACCCAGCTGAAACGCCTTGGGCTGCAGTGGTAACCCGGCAGCCAGCAGCATCTCGTACGTATCCCGCGCGCTGTGGCCAATGGCCAGAATACAGTGCGATGTCGCCATGAAACCGGACGAGGTCTCAAGCCCGACCAGCTGGTTTCCTTCGAGGCGAATTCCTTCAAGTCGGCATCCGAAACGGTATTCGCCACCCATCGCCTCAATTCTGCGACGGAAGTTACGGCAAATCATCGGAAGTTTATTGCTTCCGAGGTGCGGCCGGTTTTCATAGACCAGAGACGGCCTGCCTCCGCACTCAACGAATCGTTCCAGAACCCAGTCGACGTCTGGCCCGGTGATTCGGCACGTCAACTTTCCATCGCTGAAGCACCCCGCTCCTCCTTCGCCGAACAGGTAGTTGTTTTCATTGTCGTGGGCACCACCACGATCGAAGGCTCGAATCGCAGGCACTCGTTCGCGAACAGCCTGACCTCGCTCCAGCACAATCGGCCGAAATCCTCGCAGCGCCAGAAAGTAGCCCGCCAATAGTCCCGCCGGGCCGGACCCCACGACCACAGGCCGGTGGCGCATTGGGTCATTTCCAGGTAAGACATCTTCGAAGGATGGAGCCTCATAACGTTCTATCCGGACCGGACCGGAATCGCGAAGGGGCACGTTTCTGCCGGCTCCGGGAAGATCGACGACCAGGGTATAGACAAACTCCAGCCGCTCCCGCTGTCGGGCATCCAGGCTCTTCCTCAGAATTCGTATTCTCTTCAGGTCATCTGGGGAGACCCCGATTGCCCGAGCGACCAATTTCTGCAGATCTGCCTCGGGCTGCTCAACGCGGCATCGGATATTGGTCAGTCGGATTTGCATGGCGAATGGAGCTGAAAGGACTTCCGGGACGAAATTTGCGCCGCCGGGCAACGGAGATTGGAACAGGAATTTGAGCAGGATACTTTGTGAAGGGGTGATTTTGCCCCGGGCATTCGATATTCCTGCAGATGAATCGCACCTGGGCGATCACGATTTCCGATTTTGGAGGCCATTGAGTTAACGTTCGGCGTTCCTGAAAATGGGGGAACCGATCGTGCGGCACTTTTTGCAGTCTGTGAAGTTGTTTCCCGACGAATTGTGAGACGAAACAGTTGACGTTGTCCGGGAATCTCGCATAATCCGCGAACGTTTGGTTCGAATGAGCCGACAATAAAGTGACAATTCGACGCGGTCCGTTCGCGGACTCATTCCTGCGGGTGTAGCTCAGTTGGTAGAGCATCACGTTGCCAACGTGAATGTCGACGGTTCGAGTCCGTTCACCCGCTTTTTTTATGGCCTCAAGTTCCTATGGCCAATCTGCGGTCGTATGCTGGCAAGGCTCGGGGAAACATCCGAGCCTGCTTTTTTGGTAGTCGGCGGGTTTAGGCAGCAAGCCTTGAGCAAGCCGCTCGGCATTTTGCGATTGAGATTGGAAGGGGACAAGGGCGTACCTGATTCTAAGCACGAGTGCCGCTTGGAATCTTCTAGTGGCTGGTTGTTGTGAATGAGGTTTGTAATGAGTTCAGATGCGGAAGGTGTGCTGACAGAGACTGAAGAGTCGGCCAACCGAATGGATTTGAAGGTAGAGATTCGCAACGTCGGTCCATGTAAGAAGCATGTCTCCGTAACCGTTCAGGAAGCGGATATCAATACAATTCGAGAGGATTGTGTTGGTGAGCTTTCCGACCGTGCACAGGTTCCGGGCTTTCGAACCGGGCGCGTGCCCCGTCAGCTGCTGGTCAAGAAGTTCAAGGACGAAATCTCCGCTCAAATCAAGCAGAAGGTTCTGCTGGCCAGCCTGGAGCAGATGTCCGAGGAACATAATCTCGACCCGATCAGTGAACCGAACATTGATGTTGAGAGCTTGGAGATCCCGGACGCCGGAGATTTCAGCTATGAATTCGAAGTCGAAGTTCGGCCTGAATTTGACCTTCCGGATTACGCCTCATTTACAATCCGCCGCCCATCCGGTGATGTTACGGATGAAGAGCTGGCCACCTATCGCGAGCAGTTCCTCAGCTCATACGCCAAGGCAGAAGTTGTAGAGGAGCCTGTTGTTGCTGGTGATGTCATTGTTTGTTCCATGACTTTCGAGCACGGCGGGAATCTACTGCGTGAAGTCAAGGGCACCAGTGTTGAAGTCCTGCCGTCTGTCAACTTTCAGGACGCAGCGCTGGACGGCTTTGACAAGCTGATGGAAGGTGCGAAAGCTGGCGACACTCGAAATGCCACCGTCACCATCTCATTGCAATCGCCTGTTGTGGAAATGCGCGGCGAGCAGGTGGATCTGAAAATCGAGGTTGAAGAAGTTCGTCGCCGTCAGCCTGTTGTGATCGATCGCGAGTTTCTTGAAAACCTGAGCATCGAGTCTGAAGAGGATCTGGTTGCTGAACTCAGGTCATCACTCCAGCGTCAGGTGGAGTTTCAGCAGCGACAAACGACGCGTGAACAGGTGCTTGAGAAGATTGTTGACGCGGCTGATTGGGATCTTCCGGAAAGCCTGGTCCGCCAGCAGACCGAAAACGCTCTGCGACGTGAGCTGCTCGAAATGGCCCAGGCTGGTTTCACGCGCGAGCACATTCTTGCTCGGGAAAATGAGCTTCGCCGCAACGCACTGGACACCACACGTCAGGCACTGAAAGAGCATTTCGTTCTGGACCGCATTGCTACCCAGGAAAACATCGAATGCGAGCCCGGCGATATCGATCGCGAGCTATTGATGATGTCTTTCCAGAGCGGTGAGCCTGTTCGACGAATTCGCGCTCGGCTGGCGAAAAACGGCATGATCGAGAATCTCGAAGCACAGCTTCGTGAAAGAAAAGCGGTTGACTTCATTCTCAGCAAAGCGACATTTGAAGACGTTGAGCGTGAACCCGTTGTTCAGAATAATGCGGCGGGTCTCCGGTTCGCGATCTGCGGCCAGATGAACCCCAGTTTGATTGATGACACCGACGAGACAGAAGAATAGCTGGCTCGCAAGATGGATGAATGAGAACAGGCCGTGCCGGACATCCGTTTCGACACCGCCTGTTCTTTGTGTTTCTGATGGAATAGAACTTTGCCCTGCAAGACCTAAGAGGAAAAGCGAATGAAGGATCCTCGCACTGATTATATGCCTCTGGCAGCACGTGAGTATTCAGCTCAGCGACAGATGACTGTCGGTGATTTGTTGCTGGACAACCGGATTATCTTCCTGGATGGTCCAATTCACGACGGCAGCGCGAATCTGATCGTCATGAAGATGCTCTATCTTCAGTCAGAGAATCGCCACCAGGACATCCATCTGTACATCAACTCACCGGGTGGATCCGTTACGGCGACGCTGGCCATCTACGACATCATGCAGTTCATTGAATGCGATGTCGCGACCTACTGCGTTGGCCTCGCCGCAAGCGGTGGTGCGATCCTTGTCGCAGGCGGAACCGCGGGCAAACGATTCGCGCTCAAGCACGCCAAGATGATGATTCACCAGCCGTATGGTCAAGTCGGTGGACAGGTCTCTGATATTGAAATTCAGGCCAAGGATATTATCGCAACGCGTGAATTGCTCAATGAAATGCTGGCCAGTCACACAGGCCAGCCGGTTGAGCGAATTGCAAAGGACACACAACGTGACCATTACCTGACTTCTCTGGAGGCTAAGAACTATGGCCTCGTCGATGAAGTCCTGGAGCGCCCGGCTAAAGAAAAGAAGAAGTAGTTTGTCTGGATCGATGCCTGTGGCTCAGATCCGAAACGAATGGATGCCCGACTTCGCTCTCTTTCTTCTTATGGAATCAAACGATGACAGTTCTTGTCCCTTATGTTGTTGAAAAAAATGGCCGCGATGAACGGGCCATGGATATCTACAGCCGGCTGCTGAAGGATCGCATCGTTATCCTTGGTAGTGGTGTCAATGACGATGTGGCTAACAGCATAGTGGCCCAATTGCTGTTCCTGCAGTTCGATGACCCGAAAGCTGATATCCATTTCTACATCAATTCACCGGGTGGCTCGATTACCGCTGGTATGGCGATCTACGATACCATGCAGTACATCAGTTGCGATGTTGCCACATACTGCATTGGTCAGGCCGCATCGATGGGTGCTGTGCTGCTAACCGCGGGGGCGCCAGGCAAACGTCATTCGCTTCCCAACGCCCGGATCATGATTCATCAACCGCTCGCGGGCATGGAAGGCACGGCCACAGAGCTGGAGATCCATGCGAAAGAAGTGCTGCGAATTAAGAGAAAGATGAACGAAATCCTTCTGAAGCACACCGGGCAGACTCTGGAGAAAATTGAAGAAGACACGGATCGGGATAACTTCATGTCAGCAGACGAAGCTCGTTCATACAATTTGATCGATAAGGTTCTGGATCGCCTCGAATAGACAAACACTTTGCTGCTGCAAAACAAGAAGGCCACCGGGGTAACCCGTTGGCCTTTTTCTCGTAGATGCTCCAGCGTCTGATCCCGGTTTGAAAATTCGATACGATCTCTACGGTTGATGCAGGAAAAGGACGATACCACAAAGTGTGGGGAGTCGGCACTTTGCGTTGATCGTAAGTGCTTATGCAGCAGAGGGTTATCGGCAATTCCTGCTGAATCTGTCCACCTTGACACGGTGAGGCCGAAAACATAACGTTCTGGACCGGCCGCCGCTTCGGCGCCAATTTGAAGCGAATGGAGTCGCTAATGTCCACACCTCAAACTTCCTCCACTGGCCCCGGGTCAGCGGCGGAATCCAGCCCGGCTGTTCCTTTCATCGATCTTGTCGCACAGTATCAGACGATTCGTACGGAAGTGCGAGATGCGGTTGATCACTGCTTCGAAAACCAGTCCTTCATCCTTGGTGATGAAGTTGCTCTGCTCGAGAAGGAGATCGCGGAATACTGCGACTCTCGGTTTGCTATCGGCTGTGCCTCCGGAACAGACGCATTGATCCTCGCGTTGATGGCGCTGGGAGTCGGTCGCGGCGACGAAGTAATCACAAGTCCATTCACGTTCTTCGCCTCCGCCAGTTCCATTCATCGCGTTGGGGCCAGACCAGTCCTGGTCGATATTGACCCTGTCACGTTCAATATTTCCCCCGAGGCGGTGGAACGGGCGATTACGCCCAGAACCAAAGCCATTATGCCGGTCCACATCTTCGGGCAATGTGCTGAGATGGAACCGCTCTGGCGTCTGTCCACGCAGTATCAGATTCCAATTGTGGAAGATGCGGCTCAGGCAATTGGTGCTGAGTACCAGGGACGCCGTGCGGGTGTTCTTGGCACGATCGGATGTTTCAGCTTTTTCCCCACAAAGAATCTCGGCGGTGCCGGCGATGGCGGAATCATGACGACTGATGATCCCGAAATCGCAGCCCGGCTTCGGCGGCTTCGGGTTCACGGGGACAAGGGCGGGTATCACCATGTCGAAGTCGGATACAACAGTCGTCTGGACGCAATTCAGGCCGCAGTGCTGCGGGTCAAGCTGAGATATCTGGATTCGTGGACAGCTGCTCGTAATCAAAATGCTGCCCGTTATGCGGAACTCCTGTCGAATGCTGCAGAGTTACCGGATCTGATTCTGCCGACCGTTCAGCCGGATCGACGACACGTTTTCAACCAATACACCACGCGAATCTCAGGCGGCCAGCGTGACCGAGTGATGCAGCATCTGCGATCCCAGCAGATTGGATGTGCCGTCTATTATCCGGTGCCACTGCATCTGCAGGAGTGTTTCCAGTACCTGGGATACCGCCCGGGAGACTTGCCCGTCGCCGAAAAAGCTGCCGCGGAAGTGCTCTCATTGCCCATTTACTCTGAACTTCCGGCGGAGCATCTGGAGCGAGTGGTGGGCGGCATCTACGAAGCCATGGCCGTCCGGGGAACCCTTCCGTTTCCACAAGTGGAAGAGGCGCGCCGCCACGCAGCGTAGTTTTTCGGAAGGAAGACCAGTAATAACTATCCGTCGAAGCTGTGTCAGCGACGTTGACACAGCCCCTGCAACGCCTTAGCATTCGCCACGTCGAAGCTTCGGCTTTGCCCGGGAGAGGTGGCAGAGTGGCCGATTGCACCGGTCTTGAAAACCGGCGTCCCGCAAGGGACCGTGAGTTCGAATCTCACCCTCTCCGTTTTTGCTCAAATGCACTCAGACAGCCGCAATCCTTATCGAACACAGCGTGTTTAAGCACCGTGTTGATTGGGGTTGCGGCTGTTGGTGCTTCTACCCCCGAATGATCTGCCAGATCCGGTCGCTCAGTCGCTGGACCGAATGCCGGACGCGGCATGCGGGGGCGTCTTGCGTCGTCACTGGCGAATCCGGTTATCGTCCAGCAAGCTTTTCACCAACACACTGGGTATCTCTTGCCGTGATTCCATCGCGATGGCGAGGTTTTTTTGCTGCCACGGGTTGGTCACTCTCTGACTGATCCTGAATAACCATCTGGACTTCGCAGCTCGGAATCAACCACCTGAATCGATGGCGGCAAAGCTTGTCGACGTTTTATGGTCAGCGGCTGAATGCTTCAGTTTCCCGGAATGGAGCAGCCCAATGAGCAGCGACACAATTTTCTGATCTTTTGTGCGTTCATCGGTCGCGGGTCCTGCTTCAGGGGTACTTTCCGGATTTGCTCCATGCAGTTCGGGTGAAAGGTGTTCCCAGGGAGTAATTTGCCAGCGAGTCTTCCTGAGTTTGCTGTTTGTCTTGTCGTATCGCCAGCCGCTGATGAGGCGTTCGGCAGTCCAGCGATTGTGCTCCATGATGCGGATCTTTTCACTCGTACTTTCATCGAGCGGCGATAGTGAACTGCCTTCGGCGATGTCCTCAGCAACTCCCTCAATTCGATAACCAAGTGCGGCCGCCTTTAACACGGAGTGGATGGCAGCCGATCGGTTGGACGCACGGTCTTCTTCGGTGATGGTGTTCCAGATGTCGCGAGCAGTCTTCTCGAGGGATTGCCAATCCAGGTGAGAAAATGCCGGTCCCGGATTTGTAGCGCTGCAGGCTGACTGCAGACTCGCAATGTGAGAGTCAAATCGGCTGTCTGAGCTCTGCATCCAAACCAAATGAATCAGTCTGGCCAGCCAATCGGTCCAGCCCTGTGTGACTTCCAGGTACGAAACACTGCCGTAGCACTGGCCAAAAGGAAACAGTTCGCATCCTTTACGCGACAGAGTCTGTTCTTTGCTGGTGCGTTGCTCCGTCAATAACTGAGACAGTTCGCGCTGTCTGGGAATCCAGACGAAAATCGGACAACGTTTTTCTATGGTTCGGAGTTTCGCATTCAGTCGCTCGGCCGTCGCAAAGTTACGACGATCATCCTCGAAGCAAACCAGAATGACTGGTTTCACTCCTCTTCGTTCAATTGCGGGGACCATCTCACCAAGGAAATTCTCGTCAGTGGCTTCCGTGTATTTCGCGTAATGGATGTTGCACACATATTCTATTCCCAGCGGAGCATCCTGGTCCGATAGTCGGACGCGTTCCAGGGGTCGATAGATGCGGGAGGACCAGTGATCTGCATCTTCATTGAAATTCCACTCGCGGATCGCATTCAGGTCGGGACCAAATCGAGGATTCTTTGCGGCGAATTCCTTCGCCTTCTTTTCGATATCGTCATCAACAACGGTCAGTCTCAGACGCTTGCCGTTCTCAAAATGAGCCAGTTCGCCCAGGTGCAGAGCCAGTGTCTGTCCGAATCGGCCAAAGCCGAGCATCACAAAATGAGCGACTTCATGCGATTCATTCGGGCGCATTTCATCGCCGAATAATGTTGCGTTCGCGATGTCTGCTAACAGTCGGCGGGAAGTTCGTTCCAGAGCATTAAAGACCTCGATGTCCATCAGTCGATTCGTGCCGAGTTCGATCGCGTCTGCGCGATTGCGCAATGCAATGGCAAGGTCGCGATCCATGATGTGAGCGAAGCATCTCAACGGCGCCAGCGTCGATCCATACCAGGTCGTTCTTCTGCCGAATGCGTTCAGGATATCACGAATTTCAACCGTACTCTCGATATTGCATTCGTCCCTGCCTGTGACGAGAAATACCTCGGCGGCTCTGGCAACGGCCGATTCGACAAGGTTTTCTCTTTTTGTCGCATCACCGACAATGCAAAGGATTCCGTGGTCGCGAGCCCACTTCAGGTTGGGGTTACCCTCGTCCGGTTCGATGACAACAATCAAACGGCGATCTTTCATGTCGATCAGATCGGCGACCAGTTGACGTCCAATTCGACCGAGCCCGCAGACGATAATATGCCCGGAAACGTTGAGAAGCTGCAACTTCTCCCAGGAGTCATGGAACAATACCAGAATACCGCGAGACGCTACGGTGAGCGCCAGCATCATGGCAAATCCAGCTGCCCATTGCAGGCTTTGGTTCGTCAGTCGGCTCGGCTCGACGTTAAACGCAAAAATCTGAAACGTGTCATAGAGTCCTGCGACGATAGACTCCGCCTTGTACTGATTGTCGGCTGCGAATCCAAAACTGCCAAACGCCAGGACCAGCAGCCCCAGTGCAATCACGGCAAAGCCACTCCAGCGAATGCACCATGAACTCAGCATTCGATAATGGTAAGGGAACCGTCGGCGCAGAATGGCGATCCCCATCAACAGCAACAGCACTCCCACAAGGCCATAAAAGTAGAGACTGCTGAAGTAGCCTGAAGCAGTCAGGGGCCGCCCGGTGTTACAGACGGTCGCCTTTGCAGATTCCGGCATTTGTGATCCCGGCGACCCTCGATCTGGAGATACTTCGGCGGGGCCATCCGTCTTTAAATCACGAGTGTCAGATTTTGCATCCGAATGAGTGGTGTCCGGGGGCGGCTGCTTCGTAATTGGCATGCCATCTTCGACCGAACCCTCAGGTTGCTTTGTACGACTCTGCGAAGGTGGTTCGAAGCCGGAGGCGACAATAACGAACGCCACCACGAAGAGGATCAGTACGCCAATCAGGGCCGACGAGCCGTCTGGGACATTGGCAACAGTCCCGGTGGATTGACGGCCATTCGACTGTGAAACGCCACTCTTATCGTTCTCCGGCATGTCCCTTTTCCGCATGACATGGTGAAGTCATCCACCCATCGAAAGCCAATCCAAAACGCTTCCATATCAACTCGTGGGGGCCATCCGTTCCTTGCGTCACTGAACTCAAGTGAGTCTATTCCGCGCGGATGACTGCCACAAGGGACCCCAGGGAGTTCCAGTATCCCCTCTATCAACTCCCGGACACGCAGTGCCAGCGCCACCTGACCTTGCCGTAATCGATTTTCAGGAATCTGTTTGAGATTTGAATACGGGGCTGACAACGATGGTGGGTCCGGGAATCAGAAGGTTCAAAGTCCGGCGGAAATTTGCTGTCTGGATGGCTGTGGCAAAGAACCCGGGTCGTGGGTTTCAAACCTGAGAACAATGGATCAGTATGTGCTCTTCGTGGGGGGAGCGTTGGAGCCAGTGGAATTTGGCACACAGTGCTGGACAAAGCCTGGTTTGTTTCGTTTGATATCACGTCATTATTTCTCTCGTGGATCCAGCAGGACGTGAAGATCAAACAGGTCCGGTCATGAAACTGTTTTTCAATTACCGACGCGATGACACAGACGATTTGGCTGGACGTCTGCATGATCGATTGTCGGTAGAATTCGGCGCGGAGAATATTTTTAAGGACGTCGATTCCATCCGACCGGGCCAAAACTGGCGAGTCGCACTGGAGCGGTCGATTGCTTCGTCGGATATCGTTTTGGCGATCATCGGAAAGCAATGGCTGACAATTACGGATGAGTTGGGGCAGCGACGGATCGATGCGGAAGAGGATTTTGTACGTTTTGAGCTCGAGGCGGCTCGCAGAGCTGGCAAGATCATTTTGCCAGTTGTTGTCAAAGGGGCCAGCATCCCCAATCCGTCGCTGCTGCCTGAGTCCATCCGGTGGCTTTGTGATTTTCAGCAGTCTGAACTGCGAGCAGATCCATTCTTCAAGGACGATGTTGCCCGACTCCTGGCCGAGCTCGTGCGAATTCGGGACCGGCTCAAAGATCAGCAGGCTAAAGTCAGTGCTATGCCTGCCGGAAACAGAAATGTCAGCCACGAAGCCGGAGGGATTCTGCGATGCAGCAGCTGCCATGCCCAGTGTGATCGTTCCAGTCAATACTGTGACGTCTGCGGGGCCGGGTTATGGACGACATGCCCATCGTGCGAATTGCCAGTACCACAGAATCAGGTGTTTTGCAGCGGCTGTGGCAGCAATCTTCCAAAGCTGCGAGAGTTGATTGAGTTTACTGAAAAGACCGAAAAGCGGTTTGCAAGAACTCTGGCGATCGCAGATCCCGGGGAGCGTATGCATTCGATGGCAACCCTGGCTCGTGAGATTGAAGCCGCCATCCGCATTTATCCAAAGCATCAGCCTCTGGCACATCTGCATTTTCAGGCGACGGAAGTTCATCGCAGGTCCGCGCGTGACCTGGCGGACGCTGTTTACGAATCCGGAAAGCTGGATCTTGCCCGAGAACAGTATACCCTGCTCAAGCAAATTGACCCTCTCAGCGAACATGCCAACGTGCAACTCGCGGCAATCGATGCTCGCTTCAAAGCGGACGCGAAAGCCTATCGAGAGCGGATTGCAAAGGGTGATTTCAAAAGGGCCATCGAAATCATCCTCAAGCTGGTCGATGCTTTCCCGGAGGACAGGCAGCTACGGGAGGACTTGCAGCAGTGTCAGGCGATACAGGACCGAATTGTTCGACTGATTCCTGAAGGTATCAGAGATCTGAAACGGCGGAAACAGTTTCTGGCGCTGGAGCAGGAGCTGCTGTGGCTCCGTCAACAAAAGATTCCTGTCAGGAAGCTTGACGAATGGCTTCAGGAAACGAAATCCATCGTTCGGCAGGCAAACCATGAATTCCTGCAGGCACAAAGTGAATTGCGAGAGGGCCGCTTTCGACAGACCAGAAAACTTGCAAATGTCGTACTGAATCTTACTGCAGACCACGCAGGTGCCCGGGAACTGCTGGCTGCAACCAGTGGTACGGAATTAATGATTGCGAAGCTCAACGGATTGCTGCGAAAACAGCAGTACTGTGCGGCTAATCAACTGGTAAAAAAGCTGGCGGAAGACAACATCTCGGATCCCAGAGTGATACGACTGGCGGCAGCAACAAATGTCGAAATCACGACACTGGATTCGTCGATTCGACTGATACTGATGTTGTTTATCGTCGCGTTTGTCCCGGGATATATCATCGGAAACAAAGTCTTTGAACAGCTGCAACTCAGCCCTTCAGCCACTGGTAGTCTTGTACAAACTCTCATCTGGTTGGCGAGTATTTCTGCGATCCCGGTATTTCTTGCCACTGTGTTGACGTTTGCCTTACCCAATGGCGCAGAAAGAATCTCTCGTTTTGTCTTTGACTGGCTGCCATTCGGTCGTCTGACAAGAATGAAGAAACCTGCAGGCGAGCAAAATTCCGAATCTGACGAAGAGGAAGAACTGAGCAACACCGCAGAACTGGATTCACCGGCAATTGAGACGCCCATTCCCGAACATTCCGTTCCCGGACATGATGTCGCCACCGTATCGGATAGTTCTCTGCAGACTTCGCCAGCGGAAGTGCAGGTCAAAGATGCGGGATCGGTGAACACAACTCGTCTCTCAGGAGACGATCCCCCTGACCCATTGCTGACGGTGGGGGCGGATCGTTCTGCCGGTCTGCTGGAAATGCTGTCCGTTGGTGTTCTTTTGTATTGCGTGTCCGTCGCGTGCGGAAACAACTTGTGGAACTGGTTACTTGGCCTGCGTTTTGATGCCTCGGTCGAAACGGATGCCAGGACGGTTGAAATACTCCGTCCGTTTTCAAGCGTCTTTCCATTGCTCGGGGCAGCAGTGATCGCGGTTTTCATCGAATCGGCATCCCGATGGCGTCGTATCCTGACCGCTGGTGGAATCGGAATTCTCATCCAACTGCTGACCGCCATCCTTTTTCCGACAGCGGCGAAGTCCATCCAGGCAATCGTTCTTGGATTGATTCTTCTGTTGGTCATTTCCGAAGTGCGACGCGTATCCGTTGGCCGTGTCCTGCTCGTTCAGTTGGGCGCATTGACTGGAGCAACTTTGGTGTTTTCGGCAGCAATCCTGCCTCTGTTGCTTGCAGCAATTCTGCTGGGCTTTGAAAGCCGGTCGATTCCAGCGGCGTCTTTTTTGCAGGTGTGCCTGACATCGTTATTAATGTGCCAGATCTACGTTTCTGGTTCTTCTGCTGGTTCACTGCAGATTTCACGACTAGCGGCTGACTATCCGGCAGTTCGCGGCACCATGTCGATTGGTGCGGGCTGGATCGCTGCGGCAATCATTACGATTTCGGTTAGCTGGCTCACGTCTATTGTCCGTGAAGAATGGCACGGCGTTGCAAAGTGGGTACTTCTTATCTTCATGCTGCAGATGATACCTTTCGGTTTATCAGGCAGACTCGGACTGCGTTCTCAGCGGCTTTGGTTACTGGTGAGCGTGGTCTGGACCACAACAGTTGCGGCCTTGTGGTGGCTACTGCCGACATCAGCTCTGCTTATGTTCCCCGTCACATTTGCATTCAGTGCGATCAGCCTGCTTCGGCTGGAAACCTGCAACGTATTTACTCACTGGAACACTATCTGGCAGCAAATAAGGGTCAGACACTCAAGGCGTATGTTCGTCATCCGGCAAGTTCTTCGCCGCAACTGAGATCAGGGGATCGCTCAGTCGATCGCTGGAATGGATAAGCCTGAGCCATCGCCAGTAATCGAAGGCGACCATCTGCCGCTGTGTCGCGGAAAAGTAACCTGCACTGAAGCGGCATTCATTCGTTGCCGCATATTCTGTGACGGGGTGGCGAAGGGTGAGGATTTACTCCGAGGGTTGTGCGACGCCGGACCGCGCTGGGGGTAGTCGTGTTCCTGACGCCCCGTGATTCTTCAATTTGCTACCGCTTGCCGACAGATCGACAAATGTGGCAGTGTTGAATACCCTTCAAATTTGTGGCTGATGACACGGCGCGGGCGGCTTCAGCAGAAATCATTTGTGGTGGAACTGGCAACGGCGGAAAAGACCAGAGGGAGTGGACGCTCCTTCGAGGAGACGATTTGATGCGGCTACTGGAAGAACTGACACAGGTGCCCTCGGTTCCTGGGCGGGAAGATCGAATTCGAGCCTTTATTCTGGATTACATTCGTGATCGGGAACTGTTTGACGAGATCTCGGTCGATCCGATGGGCTCAATCATCGCTTTGCGAAAGGCACGCCCGATTGGCGGAGGGAGACCATCTGAGACTCCCAGGAAAGTCATGCTGGCAGCCCACATGGATCAAATTGGGTTTCTGGTTCGCCACATTGACGATCAGGGCTATCTGAGAGTCAACCCGGTCGGTGGATTTGACACAAGAAACCTGTTTGCTCGCCGGGTCAGGGTATGCACATCGAATGGAGATTTCGTTGGGATCATGAATCCGGGTGGCAAGCCGGTTCACATTGCCAGTGAAGCAGACAAAAAGAAAGTGCCTGAGATTGGTGAATTCTTTATCGACCTGGGTATGTCCGCCGATGATGTCCGGGCCAACGTAGTTATTGGCGACATGGTTGTGCTCGATGGACCATTTTCGCACGTTGGACACAGCGTTGTTTCACAGTGCCTGGATAATCGTGTGGGGTGCTGGGCTCAATTGAAGGCCATTGAAAACATCCAGCACCACAATTGTGACATTTATGCTGTATTCTGTGTGCAGGAAGAAGTTGGCTTGCGTGGCGCACAGCCAGCGGCATTCGAGGTGGCTCCGGATATTGCAATTGCCTGTGACACCACATTGTGCTGCAGGACGCCGGGAGTTCCTGAGGAAGATCGGGTTTCAGTAGCGGGTGACGGTGTCGTTCTTCACGTGATGGACTCGTCGATGATATCGGATATCCGACTCATTGAAGAACTGGAACAAATTGCACGGCAGCATTCGATTCCCTGCCAGCGGGCTATTCTTCCTCGCGGCGGCCAGGACGGCGCTGTCATCCAGCGAAGTCGTTCGGGAGTCAGAACCTTAGCCATGGCCTGCCCTGTCAAGTACATACATACGGTGACTGAAATGGCGCACAAGCTCGATCTGGAATCATATCATCAACTGTTGACGCGATGGCTTGAGAGTCTTTGACAAGTTACGCAATCAGAATGCGCGATGGGAGGGGGTTCGCAGCCGTAAGTTCGCAAGGCCACAGGATGCGAAGGCCGCAACCCGGCGTGCCCCGGACTTTCTGAATCTGATCGTTCTGACTCGTTCCTTCCAGGTGTCGGTCATTTAAGTGGCCTTCTCAAGACAGGACCCGGTGTATGCTGCCAAGAACGCCTGAACCCGAAGTCATGGATACTGTGGACGACGCTGTCGACTACGATCAAATGGATCATAGTCATGTCAATCAGTTGTTTGTGGATGATTTTCTGGAGGCCTTGAGGGAATGGGCGGGCGGTGATCTGAACAGCTTATCCGCTTCATTACAAATCGTGGATCTGGGGACAGGAACGGCGCAGATTCCTGTGCGCCTGCTTCAGTCTTGGCCTCAATGCCGTCCGATCTCCGCCTGCGACCTGTCGGTCGAAATGCTCCGACTCGCAAAACGCAACATCTGCAACAGTGGATTCGACGGGCATATTCACCCGGTATTTTGCGACGCAAAGCGACTTCCATTCGGGGATCATTCTGTCGACGTAATTGTGTCGAACAGTATCGTGCACCACATTCCGGAACCCGCAGCGATTTTTGCAGAGGTGGCCCGGTGCCTGGTGAAAGGTGGCCTTTTGTTCTTCCGTGACCTGCTTCGACCAGCTACCCAGAATCATGTGGAAGAATTGGTGATGCTGTATGCCGCAAACGAAGCGCCTCATGCGCAGACGATGTTTCGGGAATCGCTCCACGCTGCGCTCACCATCGATGAAGTAAAACAGTTGCTTGCCGATGCCGGACTTCACGGTGCAAAGGTTCACCAGACCAGCGATCGGCACTGGACAGCGATCGTCGGCAAGGCCAATGCCTGAATGTGATTCACATCCAGTCAGTTGTTGTGGCGCGTGTTCTCCCCGTCGCTGACGGCTGGCTATCACGTACGGACGGCAACACTTTCTAATTCGTCTTGTCTGCTGTCTGGCTGTATCCGCTTCGAATGAGACGGCGAGTGACGAAGAGTTCGAGCAGCAGAAAGCAGGGAAACAGGAAAATCAGAATCGCCCACAGTTCTGTGCGCGATTCGTCTCCGTACATCGACTTCGCCAGTTCAAGCACATTATCCACAAAGCGAACACGGTCGTTGACCCGCAGTCGTCCTCGATCATCCGCAGTGAGTTCCGTAAAGTCGTCTTCAGCGTGATCGTAGTTGACCACGAATCGATCCAGTCGGTCATCGGACAAGACTTCGGCACCAGTGGCATCTGGCGATGACCGAACGAAATCGTAGACTCCCGGCAGCCATGTTCGGGACAGAAGAAAAGTCGATGGATCGCCGACTTCGTTTCCTTTGGGAGCCTCAGCGGCGTGAAACTCCCTGGACGGATCGACAAAGCCAGCCAGCGACAGATCAACGGAAATGTTGTCCGTCTGTGGCGGCGCTGATGCCATCAGTGGTGCGCCGACCTCGACATTGTGGCGGATGCGCGAAGACGCGGACTGAAGGACAGCTTCATACAGGAACGGAACGAAATCGGCGGTGGTCGGGAGGTTGTTCCATTGACGAGTCAGTGACGAATTAAAAAGCAGCACATTTCCTTCTCCGTGACTGCATTGAAGCAACAGAGGGTCGCCCGTGGTCAGAGAGATGAGTACGTTAGGGCGTGGATTCACTTCGTCTGGATCCGTCAGGGTCGGACTCAGATCGATGCTGGTCTCGTCCGTGGCATCCGGCGGATCTGAGGAATTCGTGGCACTGAACAGTGGGTTCGGAATCGGTTCTGTGAGCAACGACAGCCACCATTTTTCGTAACTGGCAGTCAGAAATGAGCGAGCGGTGTCAGAGCGAAATCGGCTCAACCATCCCGTCTGCAGCGAATTCTGATCGACATGAACCCGTCGAGTATCATCCGGAGGAGCTTCGCGAAGACGATCAAGCTTTACTCCGGCCAGTAAGCCGGTCGCCCCGAACAGTTCCTGAAAGTTGTCTGAGTTCGTCTGGGGTCCTGGCGAAATAAAGATACCGTTTCCTCTGCTGGCGTACTCTGCCAGATAAGAGGCAATGCCTTCCGGTAGAGAGACCACATCAGCCAGAATCACCATCGCAGCCCGATCGATATCAGCTCGCGTGACGTCATGCTGATCAACCGTTTTCGCTGAGATCCAGGGGGTTTCTTCGGACGCCCCGAGTGCGGTTTCCACGAAAAACGTCTCACGTTCGAAAGGATCCAGGGATGGACGACCATTGACCAGCAGAACAGGTAATGCGGTGGTTACGACAATCGCGCAATGACTGACGTCATCTGCCTGAATTGCATCGTCTGCAGCGCTGGCGGCAACACTTAGCACCTGAGTCCCGACCTGGTTCAGGCGGACTTCGAATTCAACCGATGCCGCGCTTTGGCCCGGGATTCGAATCTTCTGCGTATGTTCGGCAAGTGGCTGGCCATTCAGCAGCAATCGAATGTCTGTATCCCGATCATCCGCTCCACTATTGTGGATCCGGGTATTGAGTCGCACCGGAAAACCGGGAACGGTCAAATCGCGGGGCAGTTCGATTTTCCCGATGGCGATGTTCTGTCGGACAGGAGCCAGATGCTGTGATACGTCGATGGACCAAAACCTGGGTTTGATGGTCGGGAAAGTCATGAGGTCTTCTATGCGAGCCCAGCTGGCATCATCTGCTGCATCCCAGCCCGCTCGCTGTCGGTCCGTGAGCAAGACAATCTCGCGAGCCGAGGCGCTGGACTTTGACAAAACGGCTATTGCCTGTTCCACGGAAGTCCTGACATCGATCGACCCTCCCGCATCGGGAATGGCATCAATTGCTTTTTTCACCAACTGGAGATCCTGCAGTGGAGATTCAACGACAAGCCTCGGTTGGTCGCGCGCGTCAATGACAGAAACACTGTCTCCTGGACCGAGCGTCTCCAGAAATTCGGCCGCACGTCGTTTTGCATTCTGGTGCAGTGTGTTTAATCCATCACCTCGCGTCATCGAATTGGAACCGTCAATGACGAGGACGATTGCGCGCGATCCCATGGATCGGTAACCCGAAAAAAGGCCGCTTGGCAGCCAGGGCCGTGTAACTGCCATAACAAGCAGCGCAATCATGCTCATACGGATGAGCATCAGCAGCAGTTCTTCGAGTTTGAGCTTGCGGCGCGTCTTTCGGGCCGGGTTCAGAAACTGCATGGCTCCCCACTGGACAACATCAAACCGTCGGCGACTGATCAGATGGGCAATGACGGCCAGGCTTACGCCAAGCAGACCAGTCAGCGCCAGGGGATTCATGAAGTACTGGAGCATGATTCAGAAGGGCATCGCCCCTCCCCCGAATTTCGCGTTCGCCAAAGACAGCGTCAGCATGCAACTGATGCCGAACACTGGTTTGGAAGCAGACATTCTGTGGAAGCAGGAAGTCTCGTCGAACCCATGCAAGGTCCGGAATCTCATCCGGGACGGCCTGCACTGAGACTAACTTCCCTTCGGGACTCTATTGGACGAATGCAACGTAGTAAAACAAAAGCCCCGTGACAGAAGTCATCGTGATGTCGATTGTCGAAGCCCAGCCGAGTCGTTGATGTAATCGGCTGTGTGGTCCGGGCGACGGAGGATTGGGAAACTTCTTCAGAGCCAGCACAATGGTTGCAATCCAAAGCAGCGGTGTGGTTACCGCGAACACCAGATGCAGCCACAGCCACGGCCGTACCTCAGCAATGCGAGCCGCAAATGCTGCGTCGTCAAGTCCCTGCTTTGCGACAATGTTTTCCCATCCGCCGTGAACGATTTGCAGGTCAATTTCAAAGGCGCCCACAGCCACGAGGAGGACAATTCCCAACAGCAATTGCATCGTTCGATGGAGGCCGTAGTTCTTGCGGACACGCACCATCCACAGGCTGTACAGCAGACAGGGAACAATAACCACCAAAGCTGTGACCACGAAGTCCAGCATGAATGATGTCTTGTATCCCAGAAATCCATCATTCAGCATGATTCGAGTTCTTCCCGTCGGTTCCCTGGAGGCAAACAGTGCATTTCGGCATTTGATCCGATTGAGAATCTGCCTGGAAGCTTTCGGCATATTCACGTCGGGGTTATAGCGATGCGACCGAGGCGTTCAAACAGGCATACAGCGAACTGGTGCATTTTCCACTCTCCGACAAACTCCCCCCCGAACAGCATCCGGTTTCGGAGGTAAAACCAGCGGATGAGATGTTTGGTCAGGATTCACTGGTGTTCAGGGCGGCATCCATCGCGGGGAAGCGGTTGCGGTGCCACCATCGCTCCCACCAGGTTGCCTTTCGCAGTAACGGGTCGCTCGCCGGGACGCTCCGCGTTTTCCCGCGTCGAGTCTTCAGATGGATGGTTCCATCATCTCCAACCGCATCAACAACCCAGAATTTGTCCACCACGTACGCGTAATCGTCTCCCATCTGCGCAGGGTGAATGGACCGGGCCCGAGGCCCCGGATGCCGACTGCGCTTGGGCATGGTGTAGATGACCAGGTCGCCTGGCCGGAATGAGATGTGCGGTTCCAAATCCGTTTTCCTTCGATCGGCGGAAATGAGCACGTCTTTCCGCCAACGGTCCATTGAAGAATGGGTCTGACGCTCAGGAGCTGCCAGTGCGGGTCAGAACTCTTGTTTCAACAGCCTGCCGACCCATCTTTCAAACTGGTTTTATCCATGTGAATGTCACTGCACAACACGAATTCTCTCGTTTGTCACCCAAATTGCGACTGCGGGAGTTTCGGCAATTGCTGCTGCACGGGGATTTTCGGTCTGTATCGTTTTTCATCAGGAGTAGGGCACAGGTCGAACAACTTCTGGCCGATACTCAGGATGTACCAGGTTCCTTAAAGTCTGCTGAGTTGAGTGATCGCAATGTCTTCAAACTCCACCATTGCCGGATTCTCCCGCCTTCGAATTCTTGCACTGCTCGCCGCGTTACTCGTGGCCAGCAACCAGGCCAGCGCGGACGAATTGCCCTGGTCGACAGACATCGAAGGGGCACTGCAACAGGCAGCTTCGACTGGCCGGCCTGTCCTGATGGAATTTACGGCAGAATGGTGCGTCTATTGTAAGCGAATGGAGAAAAACACTTTTACCGATCCTGCTGTGGCGCAGGCGATCCGAAGTTCGTTTATCCCTGTTCGGGTGGATGCAGACCAGTACAAAGATCTGGTCAAGCAACTGCAGATTAAAGGACTCCCCGCGATTCTGGTGGTGGCTCCTGACCTCGCTATTCTGGAACGTATTTCGGGCTTTCAGACTCCCGAAGCACTCATCAAAAAACTGGCTCGGTTTCAGCAACCCCTGAATAGTGCTGCCCCATCTGCTCAATTCGCTTCGGCAAATCCTGCCGCTGCCGCACAGCCAACACACCGCGTTTCCAGTACAAACGGTTTCAATGCGGTCCCGGCCTCTCAGCCGGAGCCTGTGCGTTCGCCGTCCCCACAGCAGTTCGCCGCCCAAACCGCTGCACCGCAGCCACAACAATCGAATAATGAACTGCCCAATTTCGATTTGTTCGCGGGCGTTCCTCAGGCGGAATCAGGTATGCGACCTGGGGTGCCGCAGCCAGCTATTCAGGCTGCCGAGCAACCAAATCCTTTCTCACAGGAAAGCTTCGATGCTTTTGTAGACAGTCAGCAAACCAGCGCTCCGCAGCCGTCGGCCACCGTTAGCGCGAGTGCGGCCACAACACCCGCTCCTCAGAATGCCTTTGAGGATGCGACGTTTCAATGGAATACTCCGGCAGCCAACCCCTCAGCTCAGAATGGCGCAACGGGTACGCTGGCCTCGGACGAACGGGCTCAGGTTTCCGCGAATCCGTTTCAGTTGTCGAGCCAGACCCGTGAGCAGACGGACCGGCTGATACGGCCATCATTTGGGGGTATTTGCCTGGTCAGCGCACTGGATGACCGAGCTATCGTTCAGGGGCAATTGAAGGTTGGGACGGTTTATCGAAACAAGAGAATCGTGTTTCACTCCCCCGAGTACCGGGATCGTTTCCTTGCGAATCCCGAAAAATACTGGCCTATGCTGGACGGTATTTGCAGCGTCACACTCGCACAAAGCGGTAAGCAGATCGAGGGACGCTTTGAGTATGCATCCGTGTTCCGAAATCGGGTCTGGCTGTTCACGAACGAGCAGAACATGAATCTGTTTCTGGAAGAACCGGCTGAAGTTGTCGAAGAGGCGCTTGAGCAGCTGTGATCGACGCAGTTGCTGGTTCTCTGGGCCGGCCGAACTCTTTCTGCCTGCCGCCTGCCGCTGTAAGAATGAGATGCAACCCGACACTTGTGAGGGATAAATTCTCTGGTCTTCAAGGGCCAGCAATCCCCTGACGCATCGGGTTCCTTGTTCGCTGTCTGTTGAAAATCGGGACAGGCACGCTGGACGGTTGTAAGCCGTCAAGTTTTCAGGTCTCCCGCTCGAGCCAGTCCCGGTTTTCAACGGGCTGTCCAGCCCCCATCGACAGTGAGCATGCTACCGGTCATATAGCTGCTGGCGGGACTGGCAAGCAGCAGTGCTGCCCCCTGAATCTCGTTCAGATAGCCCCATCGCTCCAGTGCGACGGCTCCAACGATGGATTTCTTTGCTTCCTCTGTGTCTGCGATGGGAATGTTCATCGGTGTGAGGAAGGGACCCGGACAAATGGCATTGCACGTAATTCCGAAGGGGGCCAGTTCCAGTCCAAGGGCTCTTGTGAGCTGAACAACGGCCCCTTTGCTGGTGGTGTAGGGCGTTCGATTTGAAAGTCCAACAAGCCCAAGAGTACTTGCAAGGTTCACAATACGACCATAACCCCTCGACTTCATATGGGGAATCACAGCTTTGCAGCAGAGCCAGGTGCCATCGACATTGGTTTTTTGCACCTGCTGAAACTGCTCGTAAGTAATCTCTTCAATGCTGCCACGGATGTTGATGCCAGCGCTGTTGATCAATGCGTCAATGCGTCCGAATTGCTTGAGTGTCTGATCAACCATCTCTCGAGCATCTGCCGGCTTTGTCACGTCGGCGGCCAGCGCCAGCGTCTGAACGTCAAATCCACTGGCGATCTCATCAGCAACAGCCTGACCTTCCGTCTGATCCCGGCTGACCAGCACTACGGTGGCTCCGGCAGATGCCAGACCGGCGGCCATCGCTGCACCAAGGCCTTTCGAGCCTCCTGTGATGATGGCAACGTGTTCGTCCAGGCGGAACTGTTTGATGCCCGGCAGAGATTTCAGATCCGTGCTGGTAGGGTTGGTCATGCGCTGACGATTTCTATACAGACGATTTTAAACAAGATGAGTCGGGTGTCAGGATTCCGCTGAAACAGCGGCTTCAGCAGAAACTCGTGGAACATAGCTCGGTTGCAGCAGCAGCTCAATGCCACCGCATCATCACGCGGCTTGTGCGTGGAGATTTTCGGCTTGGAAGGACGGCAGAATCGCATTTGTCACCGGAGAGCTCGGCTTCAGCAAAGCCATGGGACCCGTTGGATGGTTTGCCGATGGACCTGGCAAATACACGTCGTTCTATGGTTCCCTTTCGGATGGCGGAAGCAAATAATAGCATCAGCCATCATCTGACGCCTGCAGCAGTCTGAGGCGATGTCGGTGGAGAACCATTCCATCGCGTTCTTCCGTTTTCCAAAAACAAAGGAGTACTCAATCATGCGCAAGTGGGTTTTGGTAACTGGTGCCGTTGTTCTTCAAATGGCTGCGACCGCACAGGCAGCGGATGTCTGGGGGCTTGACAGAGGCACTCCCGAACTGAAGTCTGCGACCTGTCTGGCGTTTGGGCCGGATGACATTCTTTTTGTCGGCGATGCGAAGGCGGCAACTGTTTACGCAATCGCGACCGGCAACAAGGAAGGTGACGCAGCAAAGGCCCAGATCAACATCCAGGATCTGGATGCCGCATTGTCAGAAACACTTGGCGCTACGACTGTCAAGGTCAACGATGTGGCTGTAAATCCGGATACGGGCTGTGCATTTCTGGCGGTGACGGCCGATGAAAAACCGTGCCTTGTTCAGGTTGATAGTGATGGTAAGCGTCTGACAAGGATGGACCTGAAAGACGTACGATGCGCCAAAGTCGACCTGGCGGATGCACCTGAAGACAAGGTTACCGGGGAGGGGCGTCGTGCGAGGAATAATCGTGGAGATTCCATTACAGACCTCGCTTATTTCGAAGGCAAGCTTCTGGTCTCTGGCTTGAGTTCTTCTCAGTCTCCATCGGCGTTGCGAGAGCTGAATTTTCCTTTCGCTGCTGCTGACAAGGGAATCAGCGTGGAAATCTACCATGCTGCTCACGGACGAAGCGAAGACTATGCCGCGATGCGAACTTTTGTTCCGATGATGATTGATGGCGAGCCTAACATTCTTGGCGCTTATGTCTGCACGCCATTGGTGCGAATTCCTGTGAAGGATTTGTCTGCGGCAGGCGACAAAGTCAAGGCAACCACTGTTGCAGAACTTGGCAATCGCAACCAGCCGCTTGACATGATCACGTACGAAAAGAATGGTCAGGAGTTTCTGTTACTCAGCAATAGTGCTCGCGGTGTCATGAAAATTACGACTGCCGGGCTCCGCAGCAACAAAGGACTGACAGAACCTGTCAAAGGCGGTGGAACGGCCGGACAGAGTTACGAAAGCGTTGACTCCTTCCAGGGAGTTGCTCAGATGGATAAGTTGAACGAGACATCCGCCCTGATCCTCGCTCAGGCAGAAAGCGGTAAGCTTTCTCTGAAAACGATTGCCCTTCCATAAGGCTTGTTTCAGGTCGCAACAGGGACAGCCAGCTTCATTCGGGTCTGCTTCGACAGTTGTCGAAGTGGCCTGACTGAAGCTTTTTTGTTGTTTTGCGCAACGGGGCTGATCCGGGCGGGCGAACCGCCAGGTCGTTGCCTGGTGGAAACACTTGTTGTCGCAAGTCATCAACAGGCGTCTTGGTGTCAAGAACATTGAGCGCAAGACCGTCTACTTCAGAATTGCTGTTGTCTGCTTCCTCGCCGGTTTTCTGTGTGAATGTGTCCCGGCAGAGGGCTGTTGTTCGTCCATCAGGATGAGTTCGCTGTCTGTTTGGGTCCGGTGATGGCATGGGTTGTGCAACGTTCGGCATTGTGGCACTTGTTCGCGATTGATGTTGCGAAATATCACCACACCAAATCTTACCCGTTGCGAGTGAACTGATGCCCATCTTAACTTCGCGCAGATTGTTCTACACGGCTGCGGCCATCGGCCTGTTGATCATTTCGTCACTAAATGCCTCGGGCATGGATGACAAAAGCACGGGCAACCAGCATGGGTTACGACGTGCTTCGTTGCGTGACCGATTGCAGGGGCTTGATTCCGGACTGTGGAAGACCGTTTTCGGCACAAGAAACGAAATATCTGATTCGTCCGATCAGGGCGGCGAAAGTACGGACGCGGATTCCACCGGGGAACCATCTGTTTCGATCGTGCTGCCCAATCCCGAACTGACTGAACAAACCACGGGACTGGCAGACCTGAGTACCGGGCAATTGCCCGCCGTATTAAAGAATGATTCAAACGCGACGGATCGTCTGGTGAACACTGCCATCAATGGCGAATCGGATGGTGGTAGTTCGGACGAGATTCCGATGAATAATCTGGAGATAGCGTCAACAACTCAGATGCAGGCCGATCCATTCGCGAATTATGGCGGGCCTTCGCTCACAACGCTTCTTGTTGCTTTTGTCGCTGTCATCGTTGTTGCAGGTGCGTTACTGTCGCCCAAGAAATGAGTTGTTTGCTACGACGGCACCGGGAAACTGTCCAGCATCGCTCGGATGATCTGACCAGCGCGGTGTCGATGTCCTTCCCGGATAGCACCTTTGCAGACAACACGGTGGGCGAGCACAGGAATGGCGACTTCTTTCACGTCGTCAGGGATAACGAAACTTCGTCCTTCCGCCATGGCGAGGGCCTGAGCAGCACGGTAAAACGTCAATGCCCCGCGGGTGCTGACACCCAGCACCAATTCGCTGTGATTGCGTGTCTTCGTCACCAGGTCGAGCATGTAATCGGCAACGGAATCTTCAACGGTGATGGCGGTGACGTCTTTTTGTAATGCGACCACTTGTTCGGCATCGACGACAGCCTGCAGAGTATCGACAGGCTGCCCTTCACGGTGTTGTGTCAGAATCTGTCGTTCCACGCTGCGTTCCGGGTAGCCCAGATCCAGACACATCATGAATCGGTCCAGTTGGTTTTCGGGCAAAGGATAAGTTCCCTCAAACTCAAACGGATTCTGAGTCGCGATGACTAAGAACGGCGTCCCGAGCTTATGGGTAACCCCTTCTATCGACGCCTGATTTTCACTCATCGCTTCCAGCAATGCGCTTTGAGTCCTGGGTGTCGTACGATTAATTTCGTCTGCAAGCAGGACGTTGGTAAAGACGGGACCGGGTCGGAATTCGAACTCACCAGTCCCTGGTCGGTAGACGTTGGCCCCCAGGATATCACTGGGAAGGAGATCCGGCGTAAACTGCAGACGACTGAACTGACAACCGAGGGTTTTTGCCAGCGCGCGGGCCAGCGACGTTTTTCCGAGCCCCGGCGCATCTTCCAGCAGAATATGGCCACCTGCCAGAAGTGCAACCACCGACAATTTAATCGTCTTTTCCTTGCCGAGTACCGCCGATTCAACATTCGCGCGGATCTTTCCAATCACTTCGTGGCCCACTCGGCTTTCCTCTCACTGATTGAGTTACAATTCTGTTCAAAACCGCTGAAGGGTAGAGTCTGACGGGATAAAGATGAACCCACACCACACTCATCTTTGACAAAGCGACCCACAGTTTTGACAAAGCGACCCACAGCTGCCGATTCCCTTCTGCGATACTCTCATACCTGCCCAACTCGTTGCTGCAGGACTGCAACCTGGTTGATGCAGATTCGACTGCCCGATTCAAATCTTCATGCTACCCTCAGAATTTCAACGCCGCCTTCATAAAAAGCTGGATTCGCTTACGGATGAACACCGTCTGCGCCCGCGCCGAACAGTAATCGCTCAGGATTCTACGACGTGCACTGTCGATGGCCAGATCTGTGTCAATTTTGCCTCCAACGATTATCTTGGCCTGGCGTTCCATCCCGAAACGACTGCCGCATTTGCCGAAGCTGCTGGGACGCAGGCCGGTTCGACAGCCAGCGCACTGGTCGCTGGTCGGACAGACTGGCATTGTCGCCTGGAAACCGAACTGCGCTGCTTTGAAGAGGCCGAAGGAGTCTTATTGTTTCCATCGGGGTTCGCTGCCAATCTCGGTACACTGACAAGTCTTGTCACTGCAAACGACGCGGTCTTCTGTGATCGCGACAATCACGCCAGCATCATCGATGGTTGTCGAGCCGCGGATGGCAGAATGTTTGTCTACCATCGAGACTCTCTTGACCATCTTGCTGCTTCCCTGGAACGCCGCCGAAACGAATACGACCAGCTGTTTATCGTCACGGATACTGTTTTCAGCATGGACGGTGTTCTTGCTCCGCTGCCCCGGTTGTGTGACATTGCGGAATCGACGGGAGCGGTCCTGATCGTTGACGAAGCCCATGGGACCGGCATCTTCGGGAGCCGGGGACAAGGTGTTTGCGAACTCATGGGGGTTCACAACCGTGTCCCCGTTCGCATCGGGACTCTCAGCAAAGCGGTCGGCGCGATGGGAGGATTTGTCGCGGGGGACAGCAACCTGATCGATGTTCTCTGGAATACGGCTCGTACCCAGTTTTTCAGCACGGCATTGCCGCCTGCGGTTTGTGCGGCCGCCGTGGCTTCTCTTCGGGTGATGCGGCGAGATCAGGATCGTCTCCGGCGACTGCACGATCGCTGCCAACTGGCTCGCCAGATTGTTGCGGATCGAGGGCTTGTGAGCATTGATGGCAGCCAGGGGCCAATTGTCCCCATTGTGACAGGGGCTGACGATTTGGCGGTAGAAGCCAGCCAGAAACTCATGAACGCGGGATTCTTCGTTCCGGCGATTCGACCTCCCACCGTGCCAACCGGGACAGCTCGCCTGCGAATGTCCATCAACTGCGAGCATTCTGAGTCTCAAATTGAACAGGCCGTCTCCGAAATCTGCAAAGCTGTGAACTGAGCCGTTCGCGTTTGCTGGAACCCGGCGTCGCGCCAACATACCCTCCGCCCGCCACCGGATTACCTTTCTCCACCGTTGGCTGAAAATCGGACACCTCTTTCAGTTTCGTTTGCCATTGAAACAGTGATTCCACGAAAACAGTGATTCCATGAATACTGATCGTTCGGTGCCAGCTACACTCCTCAGCTCTGATGAAGTTGATTCGACTCTTCGCGCTCGTGCGGCCCGCCGTGACGGCTTTGCGGATCAGTATCCTTTTGAATCCCACTGGTTCGCAACGGAAGGAAATGTGCAGCACTATGTGGACGAAGGCACCGGGCCAGTGCTGTTGATGGTCCACGGAAACCCCACCTGGAGCTTTGCCTGGCGGAGGCTGGTTTCGGAACTGTCACGCGATCATCGTGTCATCGCCATCGACCATCTTGGCTGTGGGTTTTCCGCAAAACCACAGAATCCAGATCTTTACACTCTGGACGGCCACATCCGCCGCCTTGCTTCTCTGGTTGAGGCGCTGGACCTTCAGAAGATCACACTGTTTGGTCATGACTGGGGTGGAGCCATCGGGATGGGATGTGCAGGTCGACTGGCCAGTCGGTTCAAACAGTTCGTGCTGATGAATACCGGGGCATTTCGAAGTCAGGCGATCCCATTTCGTATTTCTCTTTGCCGAATTCCGCTTCTCGGGCAAATCGGAGATCAGGCGTTCAATCTGTTTGCCCGGGCTGCTTTGACGATGGCGGTGGAGAGGCCACTGGAATCGCAGGCCCGCGCTGGAATGATTGCTCCGTATGATTCCTGGGCGAATCGAATTGCTGTGCATCAGTTTGTGCAGGACATTCCGCTCCATTCTTCTCATCGAAGCTACAGGACGCTGCTGGAAGTTGAGAACGGTTTAATGCAATTCGCCAGACATCCCATGTTGTTGATTTGGGGGATGAAGGACTGGTGTTTTACGCCGGCGTTCTACGATGAATTCCGCGAACGATTCCCGGACGCAGAGACGATGCCCATCGACGATGCGGGGCACTATGTTTTCGAAGACGCCTACGAACAAATGCTGCCACGTATCCGGACCTTTCTGGGAAGGTAGACTGTCGTTCCACAGGACAACAATCACTTCGATTTCTGGTGCCGTCTGTTTTGCGTCTGCATGGTGTGGTGAGTGGCTGTCGGGGCGGCGACGAGTACCGCATCGATGAATCTGCACCCTGCGTAAACGCTGATGTTGCTGTGCCACTCCGGTTTCCGGCTTGCGGTGTGAACTCACTGCGAAAATTGGTAACGCAAAAATCCACACTGTGTTGACGCGGCCTCCCCTGCCTTGTCCAATGCGGTTTCCCTCCAGCAGCGAAGGCTGATTTCGACAGTCTTCGCCCGTTCACAGGAACCCGCCCTGATGAAGTCTCGCCCTCGTGTCCTGGTTGCCGCGATCTTTCACGAAACGCATACGTTTCTGGAAGGCGTTACAAAGTGGTCGGATTTTCAGGTGATGATCGGGCAGCAAATGCTGTCGATTGCCGGCGACAGCAGTCCACTTGGAGGCGCGTTAGAGGCTGGTGATGAACTGGGTTGGGAGATTTGTCCTGCGCTGGCGGCGACGGCGTCCCCGAGCGCAATTGTTTCGGACGAAGTGTATCAGCTTTATCTGCAGCGTCTGTTGATGGCTCTGGAGATGCACCGGCAGCAGGGACCACTGGATGCTGTCTTTCTGGTGCTGCACGGGGCCATGGTTTGCGAATCGATTGAAGATGTCGAAGGGCAATTGCTGGAAGACCTCGCCGCGCATCTTGGACCGTTAGAGCTCCCTGTATTTGGTGTTTACGATCTGCATGCGAATTTCACGCAGCGAATGGCGCAATTTGCCGACTGTCTGGTGGCCTATCGTCAGAATCCTCATGCTGACGCGCGTGAATCTGCTGTCCGCGCGGTTCGATTGCTCGACGATTGTCTGAAAAGCAAGACCAGGCCTCGCATGCTGTTGTCTCAACCCAGCCTGATGTGGCCGCCCACGGGGACAGGAACAGCAACCGAGCCAATGGCGTCTCTGCTGGAAAAGGCTCGGCATCTGCAGCTTCGTTACCCGGAATTTCTCGAAGTCAATGTCAATGCGGGCTTCAGCTTTGCGGACACGCCTGAAACCGGAGTCAGTTTTTCGATTGCAACAACCGGCGACGATGCCTCCGCAGAATCAGCCCTGCAGGAATTGACCCAGATGGCTGTTGAGCTTGCAGAAAAAGGAAATGTCCTGGAACGACCCGTTGATAATGTGTTGGCAGAACTCCCCCGGGATCAAGCCGGTTTATTGGTTGTTGTCGAACCGTCGGACAATATCGGCGGCGGAGCTCCCGGCGATTGCACCGGCTTGCTGCGGGCATTTCTCAGGCACGGTTTCAGGAACACGGCCATCTGCATCAATGATCCGGAGGTTGTGGGTGCGTTACAAAAGCATACAACGGGAGATCAGATTCGGATCCAGCTGGGCGGTAAAGGAAGTCAACTTGATCCGGGCCCGGTCGAGCTGGAGGTGGTGCTGGTGAGCCTGCATGCGGGGAAATTTGAACTGGTGGACAAGCAAAGCCACCTCGCTTCGATGGTTGGCGATTTCTTCGATATGGGCGACTGTGCCGTTATCAGAGTGGAAGGTATTACCATCCTGGTCACGAGCAATAAGACACCGCCGATGGATCTTGGTCAATGGCTGCACGTGGGCCTGGATCCGTCCCGGTTCTCATTCGTTGGCGTCAAGGCTGCTGTCGCTCATCGAAAAGCGTGGGACACAATATCTGTGGGAAACGTCTGGGTCGGCACACCAGGGCCATGTTCGAGTGATCTGGCACAGTTGCCTTACCGCAGGATTCGACGGCCCATTTTTCCGTTAGACGACTGTCTGAAACCAGACTGTCTGAAGTCTGACTGATTCTTGCGGGACCACCCGATTGGTTTCACGCAACAGCCCAATCATTCGTCCCTTGGCTGCCGCAACTTATTCAACAACCAGTTTACGACGAACCGCAACCGAGGCACTGTTCTATGTCCGGCGACTCTAACGACAATCAGGTGCCGAGTCCGTATGTCTCTCCCCTGCCATCGGATCCTTCCACGCGGCCCACAGTGGTGCGTTATCAGATCGTTGCGATCAGTGTTCTGATGGCTTTTATTCTGTACCTCGATCGCATCTGTCTGGGAGAGATCGTAAAAACGGATGCCTTTATTGAAGACATGAATCTTCCGCCGGAAGAGGCGAAGAGTCGGATCGGCAGTATTCTGGGAGCCTTCTTTTTTACCTACGCCCTTTTTCAGGTGCCGGCAGGATGGATGAGTGATCGGCTGGGGGCGAGGAAGGTTCTGGCATTCTATATCTTCCTCTGGTCGCTGCTGACAGGTCTCACAGGATTTGTGGCGGGGACAGCCGGATTGTTGGTCATGCGTCTGGGTGTGGGTGTCGCTCAGGCTGGCGCGTACCCGACGAGCAGTGCGATTGTGCGACGCTGGGTACCACTGAATGGCCGGGGTCTGGCGAGTTCCCTTGTGTCATTTGGTGGCCGCCTCGGTGGAGCAGCCGCACCCTATCTGACCATGTTCTTGATTTTAACTGTCGGCGGGTGGCGGCAGACTCTCTGGATATATGGCGGGGCAGGGATCGGCATTTCGCTGATCTATTTCCTGGTGGTTCGGGATCGACCGTCCGAACATGGCTCATGCAACGAAGCGGAGAAGAATCTGATCGGTCAACCAGTGGATGATCGCAAACCGGAACTGAGTGATGTTCTGAAGATGATTCTGGCGTTTTGCAGAAGTCGTAGTCTCTGGCTGAATTCACTGGGCCAGTTCTGCATCAACGTCGGCTGGGCTTTTCTGATCACCTGGCTTCCGACGTATTTGAAGGAAGTACACAAAGTGTCGGACGCGGAAGGCGCAAAAATGGTGTCGATCGTGCTTTCGACCGGTATGCTGGGGCAGTTAATCGGCGGGCGGGCAACGGACTGGAGCGTTCGGCGATTTGGACTTCGTTTTGGTCGTGTTCTACCGATCACAGTGGCTAATTTTGTCGCCGGAGGGGCGTATCTGATGTGTATGACGCTCGATTCGCCGTGGGCCATTGTCGCGTGCTGCTCCATGGTTTCAATGATGACCGATGTCGGTAATCCATCCATTTGGGCATTCATGCAGGATGTGGGTGGGCGCAATACGGGGGCCATCTTCGGATGGGCAAACATGTGGGGAAATTTTGGTGCAGCAGCCAGCGCGAAAATGGTGCCATTGTTAGTGGCAGCCGGTGCTGCTAACGGATCTGGCCAGAATCTGGTCTTCATCGCCTGTGCAAGTGCATTCTTTATTGCAGGAACTGCCGCATTGGGAATGGACGCGACGAAGCCACTAAAAGCGACCTCCGGCGATTAATTGCACACAACGTCCGCTGAATAGAAAACTTGTTTCAACGATTGTGAATCGGTAGCCTTTGTCCGCAGCAAGCGAGATTCAAGACACCCGGACTGCCGCACCTGTCTGTTGCAGAAAAGGCGTCCATGTAACGACCTCGGGAAGTTAGTCCCCCCATGAATTCACCGAAGAATGTTTTTGAGTTTGACCAGCAAGGGAATGTCCTGGTTGTCACACCGAATGGGCCATTCATGGAATTCCGCGACAATGATATTCGCAATGCCTACAACGATGCCTACCGACTCTTGTGTGCAGAAGACGTGAAGCACCTGCTGATCGATTTTTCTCGTCTGGATTATTTTGGTTCTACCTTTGTAGGAATACTGATTCGGCTGTCAAAGAAAGTTCGTGGCGATGGAGGTGAGGCGTATCTCTGCCATCTGACCGACAACATGCGACAGATGATGAAAACTTTGATGTTGCTTGAAAACACGAAGACAGACTTCTTCTGGCGGCAGTGTGGGTCTCTGGAAGAAGGCCTGGCTTCGCTGAAATGACAGCCTGCGGGTCAGCCAGGTCAGACTGTTTTCCAGCCCATAACTGTTTGCAGGGCTCCATTCCGCAGATGGGCTGCAGCCGCTCTTATGGCATCACGTTTTCTGTTCGCGCCGGGCAATCAGAATTGCCGGCAATAACAGCAGATCGCCGACCAGAGCCAGCAGGAGCAGAGTGACCATCAGGATCGCAAAGCGACTGGTAGGTACAAAATCACTGAATGAGAAGATGAACAGGCCCAGCCCGCACGAGACAGATGTCTGTATCATGGCAGCGCCGCAGTGCTGCAGGGCGTAAAGTGTGGCGTGTTTTCGATCGTAACCTTGTGCGGAACCGCGACGAAAAAACGTGAGGAAATGAAGTGTGTCGTCGACGGCCACTCCGAGGGCCACACTTGCTGTCATGACGGAGCCAATATCCAGCGGCTGATTCAGCCATCCCATCATTCCAAACGCAACAACAATAGGAAAGACATTTGAAACCATGGCGACGAGACCATTGATGATTCCTGCTTCGACGATTGTCATGGTCAGAGTAATAACCGCCAGTGCCGACAGCAGACTAGAGAACAGGTCCTTTAGTAACCGCCCCTGAATCTCGTGTACGAGCGGCATGATGCCGGATGTCGAAACCGAGACCGAAGAATACTTGTCGGCATTCTGGATCAGGAATTCCTGCGATGCCTGATCTACCTCCCGCAACAGTTGACCGTAATCGACCGGATGAAGTGCGCTTGTGCGGGCCGTCATTCGCCAGTATTCGCCGTTTTCGTCAACCCGAAGCATGTCCGCCTGCTGGAATCCGGCTTTCGACAAAGCGATGGCACGGTTCAGAGCATTGATGCGCATGACTCGTGGAAGATTGCTTTCTTCCGGGATGGGAGGGAAGAAGGCCAGTGCAGAGGTTGTGCGCGAGAGTGATGGCCGTTTTGAAAGGGATCGATCAATTTCGTATAACAATTCCATACGCTGGCGGTCGTGCAGCCTGCAGTCTTTTTGAAATGTGACCAGGATTTCGATGGGAACCAGCGGTCCGATATGATCTTCGAGCCATTGGTAATCCTGCAGAATTCGGCTGTCGCCTGGAAACAGCGTCTCAACACGGATTGAGGTTTTCACACGCGGCAGACCACAGGCACAGATGATCATGAACAGAATCAGAATGACCAAAGGTAACCGTGTTCGCTGAAGCAGACCGGCCAGAAATCGCCATGCGTCTGTGTGTTGTTTTGTCTGATCATGGGCAGTCTCCAAACGTGCAGATGCTGTGTTCAGGCTCGAAGTTCTCTTCACGGGAAACAGCAGCAGCAATCCCGGGACGAGTGTGAGTACAACGGCGGCGGTGAGAATGACTCCGATAGTCGCATAGATGCCGAACTGTCGAATGGGGGTCAATTCGCTGACGATCAGAGAAGCACTGCCCATTGCGGTTGTGAGAGCAGAAAGCACACAGGGAAGCCAGCCCTTTTGAATTGCGGCTATAGCCGGGGAAGATGGATGGGTTTCGCTGGCAAGTGATTCGAAGTAATAGTTGGACAGATGAATTCCGCCCGCGACGGCAAGGACCTGAATCAGTGGCGGAAGAATAATCAACAGGGCCGACAGGGTTTCGCCGGTGTAGTAGATCACTGCCAAAGTTGCTCCCTGGCAGAACGTTGCACATCCAAACACAATCAGTGCCGCACGAAATGACCGAAGCGACAGCCAGCAGAGCAGCATGATCATCAGTGACGAAGGGGCTGCGAATGTCGCGAGAGATTTTTGCGAGGCTTCATCAACCGTGAGTCCGTCAATGACCGGCCCGGCAAGCTTCAGCTCGGACTCTGCCTGACCTGTGATGCTGGTGCAGATTGTTTTGAGTTCAGCGACCAGTTCGGCACGGTGCCGAAGTCCTTCTTTTGTGACCGTGACAATCAGGCAGGTCGTCAATCCGTCCGGCCCGATCAGGAAACCCTGCATTCTCTGGACCGCAACATCCGCGGGAATGGCTCGTTGAGACGAAGGCGAGTCTATTGCGTCGGAATCAGAATCGATCACACCGGACACAGATGAAGAACGACCGGTTCCGCCCCTGGTCATTTGGAGGAGAGTTTCTCGTCCGCTCAGTACAGAATATATCCAGGGTTTGGGGTCTGCATTATGCAATGCGGATTCGCTGCGCAGCTGTGCGAGAAGTTCGTCGAGAACGGGGTTCTTCCAGGTGCAGCCTTTCCAACTGAGCACGACGACATCACCGGGGCCAAACTGTTCCACGAACGCATCGTATTTCATTCGAGGTGCGAATGAATGCCCCACCCAGTCCAGCGGTGAATTGTTGTTTGATTGCAGTGCCTGGCTGGCGCCATAAACGACAAAGGGAACAAGGATGCCCGTATAAATCAGGAGCAGGCGCAATCTTGCAGTCAACGCAGGAGCCAGCTGTGTGTTCATGACGCGCGACGCCATGCGATGGCTTCGTCATTCCCGATCTGATCTTCCGTTTCCGCATTCCCAGCTTGCGATGCATTTTCAGAATCACTGCACGCTTCCGCAAACGAGAGTATTCTGCAGGAGGGATTGGTGAGTGAGTTGCTGGCCGGCATGGTGTTGGCTGCCGTCTGCCGGCGCCCGAGAGCTGCCAGGGGAAAGAAGGGGTAGCCAGGGACGTCTTCACAATATGTCTGGTACGATCGGCCCAGATAGAACTCGAGTCGCCGATCTTTGAGCACACTGCCGACAAAGATGTAGATGGTCCATGTGCCGGTTAGCAGAGCATGGTCGAAGGACATCCGGGGAGTAAACCAAATCAGCCCAAGGAAACTCAGGTAAACGGGATGCCGAAGTATGAGGTACAGGCTGGTTGGCACAAAATCGCGTCGTGGTTGTCGGGTTCCGTTCCACCAATGCATCCATTGTGTCCAGCCTGTCTGATAACCGAGTCCCGTAAGACTGATACTGTAAAGAAGTGAGATCCATGACAACAGAAATGCCGCAAGCATGAGATTGGCCGGGAGCCCGGACAGATCCCAGATCAAATGGGGAGTGGATTTCCAGAATCCAAACATCAGCATCAGACTCGCGCAGGTCGCCAGACAGAAGAAGGCTCCATAGAACTCCGGGGATATCCATTTACGGAGGCGATTCCGTGTAAACGGGTGAAGCAGGATGCTGTGCGGAATTGCGAACTGCAAAGCCAGCAGGGCATCAGTCAGAACCCAATGACTGCTGTCTCTGAATGCGCCAAATCGCAGAAACGAAAACAGATAGACAACGGTCAGGGCAAACACGGCCTGGGTACCGACGCCAACGACGAGCCCGACGGTTCTCTGCCATTGCTGCCCGTCCCCTGTCCTGTCAACGGAAGGGTTTTTCAGCAGATCAGGGTGTCCTGTCAGCTCGTTCGGTTCCTTCCGGGCTGCGGGGCGCATCTGTTCGTCAGGGCCCGTTTCCGCTGGTTCTGGTGTTGGTAGCTGATTGTTGATGGAAAGATGATTCAAGAACGGATCACCTGATCACAGGGACGATTGTTTTTCGGCGATGAAGCATCCGTACTTCATCGCTCTCGTCTGATAGGCATCCAGAATCGTCTGGAACCGATCAAGAAAAATAAGCTGGCCCCGATCTACGATTTTGGCAACCGATCGCATGGCTGTCCTGTTCACTCGGTCACGGCAGATTTCCCAGGTGCGGTACACCTGATCGGTCCAGTCGAAGACCTTCGTAACGGTGAGACCTGAATCGCTCAGCCATTGCACATAGTCTGCTTCATTGCCAAGAGATGGACAAAAGAAGCCTTCGCAGACATCGTAGACTTGTTGTCGTCCCACGTCGGTCAGCGGATCATCGCCAGCAAGCCACGCGCAAATTCCAACCCGTCCGTCGGGGCGCAACCAGTTCGTCATTCTCCTGAAGAAAGCTGGCTTGTCGAACAGATGTTCGGTGCACTCAATGCTCCAGGCAACATCGAAAGAGTTGTCTGCGAATTCCACAGTCTCAGCATCGTGGCAAATAAATTTTGTACGACTGGAGGTCCGATGCCATCGGGATGACAGGGATGCCCAGTTTCGCTGAAAGGGGCTGAGGGTCACGCCGGTCACACGGCACTGGTGGTGTTTTGCCAGATGGATCGAGGATCCTCCCATGCCACATCCAATGTCGATCACGTCTGACTGATCGCGAATGTCGATCTCTTGAATCATTCTTTCTGTAAGCTGCCGGGCCGCAATATCAGGTGCTTCGTCTGCTTCCCACAGACCGTGGTGAATGTGTTGTCCCCACAGCAGTCTGTAGAACAACGTCGAAACGTTGTAATGGGAACGGATAACCTTCTTCTGGACATCAGGGCACGAGATCATGAAAGGTCTTCGACATGAAGGGGGCAGACGGGTCGATCAGGAGGCTGCTGTCACTATGGAGTCACGGAAAGGACACCATGAATTGTCAGTTGGTCGGTGACACCAACTGCGCCGAATGCCTTTGAAAATGGGCGAATGCCATACTGGGTCTGCAGGATCGCGAAGCGAGTTCGCAGCAGGTGCTTGCCATCCTTCTCTTCAAGTTCCGCGTTCAGCTGAAGTGGCCGTGTGACGCCATGCAGAGTAAACTTTCCGTTAAGAACGTACTGCGGAAGTCCCCGGCGACTTTTCTGTGATGATGCCTTTGATGAATCGATTTGGAACGTTGCCGTCGGAAAGCGCTGAACATCCAGTACTCCTGAACCTTTCATATTTGCGTTCACCTGCTGTCGGGTCGAGGCGTCTGTGGAACCGGACAGCCCTACTGCGCGTCGGGCGGCGTTCGTATCTGCGTCAAACGAACGCATATCGAATACCACGGAGCCCGCGTTCTGATCGGTATCCAGTTTGACAGAACCGCTTTTAATTCGTCCTTCGACGCCGTGATCGTGCCCCAATCCTGTTTTACCAACAAAGATATAGACGCGACTGGCGACCGTGTCGATATCACCGGACTGTGCTGCGGGTTGCTGGCTGGTTTCAGGTTGCTGTCCGGGGGCAGTTGTCTGAGGATTCGCCGGGTCGACGACCACTGTGCCTGCGGGATTGCCGAACACCGCTGTCACAAGTGAGGTCATGGCCAACATCATCACGCTCAGACCGATCAACCATGGGTTGATGACTGGGCGGAATGTGTCGTGCACGACGTTTGTTGAATCGAGGTCTGTGAATTGACTGGCTGGTATCGACAAAGTCTTCCTCCCTGAATTGATCCTGGCAGTTGCCGACAGCTATGTCTGGTTTTGAAACATCCTGAGCATTACGCGAAAGACGTGCCACAATCTGTGGATTGTGCCCATGGAACACCTGGTCTCAATTGCGTCTCTCGCAGGCTGTGCAACAACTGCGTCTGTCGAACGTTGAACAACAATTGAGAAGATGCCATCAAAGTCAACGGATCAGCCAACCAGTTGTTTTCACGCCTTTTCGCATTGCGTTGGATACTATAAAAGGCCTCCGCACGTCGATGTGAATTCCAATCGGAACTCAGGAAACTTTGATTCCTTCTTGTTTTTCCCGAGTATCTGGTCAAGCGTTGGCCACTTTGGCATTCTCTTCTCCATGGAAAAGATTGCGCTAACCGTTTCCCGCTTAGCGCTTGAAGCAGAAGGACGCCCGGATGGCCTTTTTGCGCGATCGCAATCGTCAGCCAGAATTGATGGATCAGCCGGAACTGGATGACGATCAGCATCGCGCGGCATTGGCGGGGCTTGGGCGGGTCAACAAATTCAGTCGAACGGATGCCGTGTTGTGGAGTGTGTTGAGACCCCTTGCGGAATCACAGCCGCATCCTCTGCGAATTCTGGACGTAGCCTGTGGAGGAGGCGATCTGGCAATTCGGCTGGCTCGCCGGTCACGTCGAACGGGCTTGCAGCTGCAGATTGAAGGCTGTGATATGAGCGCCACGGCGATTCAGTTCGCATCGGAAAACGCCGCTCATCATGGCCTGACATCTCTGCGATTTACACAACGCAATATTCTTGCGGAACCGCTGGATCATGGCGCCTATGATATCGTCATGTGTACGTTGTTTCTTCATCACCTGGACGAGGACGATGCTGTCAAAGTTCTGCAAACGATGCAGAACGGAGCGTGTCGGATGGTTGTCGTTGATGATTTGCTTCGCACGCAGTTCGGGTACTGGCTTGCGTGGCTGGGAACGCGGCTGCTTACGCGATGCCATGTGGTGCATGTTGACGGGCCGATGTCAGTCGAGGGCGCGTTCACGTGGAATGAGGCGAAGAATCTTGCTCGCAAGGCCGGTTTGAGTAACGTTCGACTCTCAACACACTGGCCACAGCGGTTTCTGCTCACCGCAGCGGTTCAAAACGAAGCTTCCCGCGATGAATCATGAATCGAACGGTGTGTACGATGTCATCGTCATTGGAGCCGGAGTTGCCGGTTGTTTTTCCGCTGCTCTGGCAGCGCGCAGCGGTCTGAGAGTTGCTCTGCTTGAAAAAGAAATCATGCCCCGCCCCAAAGTGTGCGGCGGATGTCTGAACCGGCGTGCGACGCAGTTGCTGCGTCAGGCAGGAGCCGGAAAGGTTCTGGAACAATCGGATGCGAAGCCATTGCGAAATATGGTGATCTGCCTTGCTGGACGCAGAGCGACCCTTGCGATGAACGATTCTGTTGTTATCGGTCGGGAACAGTTTGACTTCGCACTGATGAAGCTGGCAGTGGAGGCTGGCGTAGACTTCAGGCAGGGAGTCATTGCGGAAGTGCTCCCCGAAGAACAGGGCTCGTCCGGGAAGTCTGATCAGGCGATTTCCACCCGATGCGTTCGTATTGTTGCAACTGAACTGGCGCATCTCCCTTTGCCTGATGGTGGGGACTGTGGCCGGGAAACATCGCTTCGAGGACGAGTTGTGCTTGTCTGTGACGGGCTAAGCCAGTCTTCACTTGGCAGACTCACGGAATTCCGAACGGATGTCCGTCGCGGATCTCGGATTGGCGCATCCATCGTGTGTGATGCGACGCCGGCGGACGGGCATTTGATGAATGCAGATTTGCTGATGGCTGTCTGCAGTTCGGGCTACGCAGGAAGTGTCTTTCGAAGCGATGGCCGGGTGAATCTGGCTGTCTCCATGGATGCGGAATTCCTCCGGCAGCAATCATCCATAGCGCATGCTGCTGCCGCGATCCTGAAGAGCGCCGGAGTTCGCCCACCGGAACGACTGAGTGAGCTGATTAGAAGTCGGGAGAACGCGGCGAGCCATGCTGCATGCGATGGCATCTGGGTCAAAGGGACTCCGCCTTTAACACGAAGCAGTCCGCGTCTTTCTGCGGATCGTGTTTTTTTGCTCGGTGACAGTACAGGCTATGTCGAACCGTTTACGGGCGAAGGGATGGCGTGGGCACTTACAGCCGCATCAGCGGTCCAGCCGGTCATTGCAGACGTCGTTGCATTTGGCTGGACCCCTCAATCTGAACAACGGTGGAACACCATCTTCTCTGCGTCCGTCGGGCGTTCCCAGAGCCTATGCCGCTCACTTTCGAACAACCTGCGTCGAAAATGGCTTCTGCACCCGATGATGACGCTGTGCCAGTTATTTCCGTTTGCCGCTCAGTCACTTGTCAAGAGAATGAACCGCATGCCTGCCATGCTGGAGCAATCATGAACAGACCCTTCCGGATTCTTGGTCTCGGAACCGCACTGCCAACCCACCATATTGTTCAGACAGAGGCTGCTTCGTTTGCGGAAACGTGCCTTGCGGGTCAGGGGGGCGAGGCCCGACGATCATCCACTCTGGTTCAGGCGTTGTACCGTCGCTCGGGTGTAAAGACGCGACACAGCGTCGTTTTGAATTCGTCCACAAACGGCACCGCTGCGACCCAGGATTTTTACTGGCCGTCAGACACGGAACAGGACCTGGGGCCGGGGACCGCGGCACGTATGTTGCGGTACGAAACCGAATCTCCACTCCTGGCCCACGATGCAGCATCGCGTGCGATGGAAGAAAGCGGCGTTCGTGCAGATCAGGTAACCCACCTGGTCACGGTTTCGTGCAGTGGATTTTCGGCGCCAGGTTTTGATTTATCGCTCATCGATTCGCTTGGTTTGTCGCCGCGCACTGCGCGTACACATGTTGGCTTCATGGGATGCCATGGAGCGTTGAATGGCCTTCGTGTGGCCGCGGCGTTTGCCAGTTCTGATCCGAATGCTGTCGTTCTGGTTTGTGCGGTAGAGATTTGCACACTGCACCATCAGTACGGATGGGACCCTCAACGTATCGTTGCAAATTCGCTGTTTGCAGATGGTGCCGCAGCCGTTGTGGGTCGTGCCGCAGACAGTAAACATACGTCTTCGTCGGACGAGACATCCGAATCAGGGGGACACGCGACAGGGCCATCCCTCGCGGTGATCGCGCATGACTGTTGCGTGATCCCTGACACTCGGGAAATGATGACCTGGCGCATTGCCGATCATGGGTTTCAGATGTCGCTTTCTCCGGAAGTGCCCGATGTTATTACTCGCCAGTTGGCTCCCGTACTGATCGCTTTTCTGGCCAGGCACCAACTGACGATCGAGCAGGTAGGAAGCTGGGCAGTTCATCCAGGTGGGCCGCGAATCCTGAAGGCTGTTGCAGATGTGGCTGGGCTGACCGATGAGCAGCTGGCCCCTTCACTGGGAATTCTGGAGCGATGCGGCAACATGAGTTCGCCCACCGTTCTGTTTATCATTGACGAATTGCGTCGTCGGTCCGCGCCAATGCCCTGCGTTGTGATGGGATTTGGTCCGGGACTGAACGTCGAAATCGCCCTGATCAACCACTGAGATCAACCACTGAGATCAACCACTGAGATCAACCACTGAGATCAACCGCTGAGATCAACCGCTGAATGGGAACAACATCGGAATCAGGATTGTGGCGGTTAGCCACAGCAGAGTGTTCAGTGGCAGTCCGACTCGCAGGAAGTCGCTGAAACGGTAACCGCCGGGCCCGTAAACCATCATGTTTGTCTGATAGCCGATCGGCGTTGCGAAACTGGCAGACGCCGCAAACATCAGAGCGATCAGGAAAGGCCGCGGGCTGACTTCCAGCAGTCTGGCAGTTTCCAGGCAAAGTGGAAACATCAGTGAAGCGACCGCATTGTTGGAAACCATTTCCGTCAGGATGGATGCGATCAGATAGAAACAGATGAGCGCCGCTACGGGCCCGAATGATTCGGTGGCTTTGACCAGGGTTTGAGCGACCGCCGCAGCGGCCCCGGAATTTCGCAGTGCGTCGCCCACGGCAAATGAAGCAGCAATGGTGATCAGTACCTGCCACTCGACACTTCGTCGAGCATCGCCCGATGAAAGACAGCCGGTCACTACAACCGCGCTTGCGATCAGCAGAGCGGCAACGGCCGTGTCAACCAGTCCGGTCGTCATCAGAATCAAAAGAATGGCAAACAGGCTGAGCGCGATCCAGGCGCGATCGCTTCGAAGTGGCCGCCAGTCTTCCACGCTGCTGACCAGATAGAAATCCGTACTGTTTCGGTTCGCTCGAATGAAGTGGGGACGCGTTTGCATGAGCAGTGTATCGCCCGGGCGCAGTTCGATGTCGCCCACTTTGTTTGTCAGGCGAGCTGCGTTTCGATGGACGGCAAGCACCGCTGCATTGTAGGTCGCCCGGAAATCCGCTTCCCGAATCGTCTTGCCCACCAGCGGCGACGTTTCGGAGACGACGGCTTCCACCAGTTGCCGTCGGCGTTGCTGACCGGGAGAAACCTGATACTCAGGATCCGCCGCAGGCAACAGGCCACCGATCCGTTCAAGTTCAACAATGCTCGAGACGACTCCTGTAAAGACCAGCCTGTCACCAGCGACCAGCATTTCTTCCGGACTCACCGGTGCGATGATGCGACCTTCCCGATCGATCTCAATCAGAAACAGTCCTGGCAGGTGACGGAGGTTGGCCTGTTCGACGGATTGCCCAATCAATCTGCATTCGGGCTGGACCATCATTTCGACGAGGTATTCGCGACGCGAATCGCCCAGTTGTTCCAGCAGTTCCTTTCGCTCGGGCAGCAGGCGTGTTCCCAGCAGCAGCAGATATCCCATGCCAATCAAAGCATAGGGGATCCCAATCACAGAGATCTCGAACAAGCCCAGTGGTTTCAGTCCTTCGCGGAATCGCTTTGCTGCAATGGACTCAGGGGCGGGTTGTGAATCCGATGACTGTGTGTCTGAGTTGATCTGATCTGGCTGCTGTTCCTGCAGCAATGCATATTCGTCCCGAATCTTCCCATCGATCAACAGATTTGTACTGGTGCCAATCAGAGTGCAGGTACCACCAAGGATTGCCATGTAAGAAATAGGGATCAGCAGTTTTGATGGAGAGATGTTTCGGCGGCGACACCATTCGATCACGATGGGCATCATCATCGCAACGATGGGGGTGTTGTTCAGAAACCCGGACAGCGGCACAATCAGGAAAGACAGACGCGCGATCGCGCGGCGCTGTGAACGAACGCTGCCCAGTACTCGCTGACCGATAAAGTCAAGAAGTCCGGTTTCCCGCAAAGCAGCCGAAATGATGAACATTCCTGCGACCGTCAACATGCCGGGGTTCGCAAATCCTTTGGTAACCTCAGCCGGCGAAATGATGCCAGCTACGGAAAGCACGGCCGCCGCAAATACAAAAACAACATCCGGCGTAGCCCAGTCCCGTACAAGCGCGATAAATACCATCAGTGTGGTAATGAGCGTGAACCAAGCTTCCCAACCCATGATGAATTCTCTTCTTCCCTGTTGGTCAGGGATGCCCGAAACTTTTTCTTGCTGTCGTTCGTGTTAAGCAGGTTGATTCACATCGGAACACATTCAGGTTCGAGTGAGCAATTGTAAGAATACAGTCCCTGCTCTCTCAGACGTCGGATTACCCGGATTTGTTCTTCACGCCAGCTAGGCACTACCTGCCCGTGCTGCCAGCGTGGTGAAGCCCCACGATGCCTGCCAAAGCCCTCAATGCAGAGTTCCAAGTGCGGAGATTCACGGAGAACGTCTCCCGGTTTGTGGTTTCAGATTGTACGACAGGTGTTCATTAGAAGGGAATTGGCCTCATGGGCGGTATCCAATTCGGGATTCGAACCGGGAATTCTACCTGCTGACACAGGGAGGCGTTGGGGTTAAGATGGCCGGACCTGCCATTACGTCGTGTCTGGCGATGGCAGGAAGATACGACTGATTCGTCCTGTTGTTTCCAGCGGTTGGGATGAGTTCATCAATCCGCATTGCGAGAATTCAATCATGTTCCCCAGCTTCATGAACCGCCGCACGTTTCTGGGCCAGGCAGGATTAAGCCCCGGAGCTGCTGCTCTGGCGGCAATGATGGCCGCAGATTCAAACGTCGGCAAAGGAGCGACCCCCGAATCAGCCGGGTCAGCTGTGGTCGGCCATCAATCGGGATCTCATTTTCGGGCCCGGGTGAAGCGAGTCATCTTTCTGTGTATGGCAGGTGGTCCGTCGCACCTGGAGACTTTTGACCCAAAGCCGGCACTGGCGAAACTGGATGGTCAGCCAATGCCCGAATCCTACACGGCAGGCCAGCCTATCGCTCAGTTGCAGGGCCAGGCACTCAAGTGTCTGGGACCTCAGACCCGATTCCGTTCGTGCGGCCAGAACGGCCTGGAGATCAGTGAATTTCTGCCGTGGCATCAGAAGATGGCAGATGACATTTGCGTCCTGCGGTCGCTGGTGACTGAGCAAATCAACCACGACCCGGCCCACACATTCATGAATACCGGGACGGCCATCAGTGGTCGCCCCTCTATGGGATCGTGGGTGAACTACGGACTTGGAAGTGAGGCACAGAATCTTCCGGGGTTTGTTGTTATGACCAGTGTTGGAGGGCGAAATCCGCAGCCGATCGCATCACGACAATGGTCTGCTGGATTTCTTCCGGGCCGTTTTCAGGGTGTGGAGTTCAATTCTACGGGTTCTCCCGTGCACTATCTTGACACGCCCCCGGGTGTCAGCATGGAAAGTCAGCGAAGACTGCTGGATACGGTTCGCGAGCTCAACCTGCATCGCAATCGCAGCCATCCCAATCCTGAACTGGAAACTCGCGTGAGCGCATACGAGATGGCATTTCAGATGCAGATGTCGGTGCCAGAACTGGTTGATATGTCAGATGAACCGAGGCATATTCTGGAAATGTACGGGGCAACTCCAGGAGACGGATCGTATGCATCCAACTGTTTGCTTGCCCGTCGAATGGCAGAACGCGGGGTGCGGTTTATTCATCTTTATCATCGCGGCTGGGACCATCACGGAGGATTAGTCCAATACATGAATACCTGTTGCGGCCTGACGGATCGACCCACCTGGGCTTTGATTCAGGACTTAAAACAACGCGGCCTGCTCGATGACACTCTGGTTATCTGGGGTGGAGAATTCGGTCGTACACCAATGTTCCAGGGAAAAGGCGGAGCGGGTCGGGACCATCACATTAAAGGGTTTTCGATGTGGATGGCAGGTGGTGGCATCAAAGGCGGGACCTCTTACGGGGCGACAGACGAATTGGGATACAACGCTGTTTCGGATGTTGTACATGTGCGTGATTTACATGCGACAATGCTGTACATGCTTGGCCTGCAGCATGACCGACTGTCTCTGAAGTATCAGGGGTTGGACATGCGGTTGACAGGTGTCGAACCGGCACGCGTGATTCATGACATTCTGACATAGACGTAGTGGAATGAATGAACGGAAGCGTTGATGTCATGGAATTCTATCCCGTAGCTTTCAGGCATTTTCTCATGACACCTGTTTCTCGCCGCAGCGTTCTGAAATCGGCCATTCAATCCATGACGACCGCTGCATCTCTGCCTGCTCTTGCTGTTGCGGGTTCAGGGGTACCTCGAATGCTGTCATCATCGTCGGCCATATCGGCCGTGGTTACAGAAGACGGGATGGCGGGAGAACGTCCGATGCAGGATGCGGCTGTGTCGGTCATCAATCCACGTGCTCGAGTTCCCGTGTCTTTTATCATTGACGACTCGACGTGCCTGGTAAATCTCGCTCATTACGCGATGCCTCAGTTTGCCGAAACGTGGCCTGATCGAAAAGACTATCAAAAGCCATGGTGGACATGGCCTCGTGAAATTCCCGACGCTTTTGTTCGTAAATTCGGAGAATGGTGCGCGGAGCGAGAGATTAAAGGCAAATACAGCATTGTGCCTCAGCCGGCCTGTGTGGGATGGGTGGATCGTGAATTGCCCGGCTGGTCTCACAAGCAGCTCGAATCCAGCCTGGATCTTGTCCGGACGCTGATGCTGCCCAACTGGGATATTCATCCGGAAATGGCTACCCATACCCGAGTGATTGACGTGAGGACAGGCCGACCGTTTCCGGATCGCGGCGAGAACTGGATGGAGAACTGGGGCTGGACCACGGGGAAGTCCGTGGAGCAGTTGACAGAGTACCTTGCCTATTCCCTGAATATTCTGAAAGAGGCGGGGCTGCCATGCGAAGGTGTAACAACGCCTGGTGGATTTGCTGGTCGTGTGGTTTCCGAGTTGTCGCAGGCAACATTACGTTCTGTTCGCGAAGTCTTTCGTGCAGAGATTCCGCACTATTTCAAGTTTCTCTACACGGGCGAACAGAGTGTTGTACCTCGCGTTGAGTATGCAGCCGGGTTGAATTCGGAGAGACCGGAGTGTGTTGTTTCGGTCATCGGCTGCACGGGTGACTGGTTCGGAGGCTGGGATGGCGACGAAGCGGGCGACCCCGACAGATTCATCACTGAGGACTTGCAGACCGGCCGTATGGTGGAAGTCATCGATCGTGGCGAACCGGCGATCATGGTCTGCCATTGGCCCGGCATTTATTTCAACGGAACGGAGCACGGATTCAACGTGTTCAGGACCGTGGTCGAACGGATGCATGCTCGATACGACCACCTGCTTTGGATGAAGCTCAGCGAGATTTCACGCTACTGGGCAGCCAAAGAACTCACCGCGATTCACTTTCAGCAGGAAGAGAACATCACCGCCGGATCGACCCTTCAGTTTCGTGCTCCTTTTTCCTGCCCGGATTTTACCGTTCAGTGGAAGAGGGACGCGGCATCAACGGTTGGCCGACTGATAGTTCGGACGGACGATTCGAATGTCGAACTTCAGCCTGTCAGTGGCCTCCTGAATCTGAGGGCTGGAACGTACCACCAGCATGGTGAAACAGTAACGGCCTGCTTCAACCTGTTCAGGGGGCCGTCAACATTGGTCTGTCAGACATAGTCCATCCGCCGGGAACGTTCGCTTCCCGAGGGATGTCCCGCCGGATGTTCAGGCATCGAAATCGGGCCTTCGGATTTAGCCTGTTGCCTGCGGCTCAAAGAACGCACCATTTTGAATTCCGGGCGTGTGTGGGTGGGACGAACAGAGTCTCAGTTCACCAAACTCCGGCCTTCGTGGCAGTCTGCGGACAACGTCGGTTGAGTTAAGAACGAGCGACGGTAAGATCTCGCGGGTCGCAGTTTTCGAGCTTTCTGCCGCCCGAAACGGCCCGGAGTTACAGTGGACGGGCCAAAGGATCTTACTCGTTCATGAATTCTGACTCTGCCTCTGCTGGCAACCGCCCTGGCCCACGCCTCCAGCATTTTCAGGCTCCTCAGGGTGATTTGGCAATTCTGCCGGGTTCCGGGAACCCAGTCTTCGCCGGGAAAATTGCGGAAGAACTGGGCGTCAAACTCGTGCCGTGTGAAGCCCAGATTTTCAGTGAAGGAAACGTCTTCGTTCGAATTCTCGAAAACGTGCGTGGGCGAGATACCTTTGTCATCCAGGGTGTACATCGACCTGTCAATGATAACTTTGTAGAGCTGCTGTTCTGGATCGACGCGCTCAAGCGGGCCAGCGCGCAGCACATTACCGCGGTCATTCCGTATTTCAGCTATGCGAAGGGGGATAAGAAAGACGAGCCACGTGTGTCGATCCGCGCTCGTGTTTGTGCCGATGCACTTGAAGCTGCCGGAGCGGATCGGGTGCTCACCATGGATTTACACAGTCCGCAGATTCAGGGATTCTTTAGCGTGCCTGTTGATCACTTGTACGCTCGCGCTGTGATCTGTGAACATGTGCAAACGCTGGGCATCGATAACCTTGTCGTCTGCAGCCCTGATGTTGGCTTTGCAAAATCTGCGTCGGCCTATGCGAAGATTCTGGGTGTGCCGGTTGTCATTGGCAACAAAGAACGCAAGGATCACAGTGAACGAGCGGAAGTGCTGGAAGTAATCGGTTCGGTCGAAGGACGCAATGTGCTGATGGTGGATGATTTTACCATCACAGGCGGCTCGCTCTGCAGTATGGCGGGCGTCCTGAAAGCACGGGGGGCGAAAGACATTTACGCTGCCGTTTCACACGGAGTGCTTTCGAAAGGAGCGGTTGCCCGCATTGAGGCCAGTGAAATTCGAAAGCTGTTCATGACGGACACGATCGAGCCCAGCGACGAGCCACTTGGCGATCGCATTGAAATTATCAGTGTCGCACCGCTGTTCGCGCAGGCGATTCGATCGATTCACGATCGAACAAGCGTCAGCATGCTGTTTCCGGATGGAACCAGCTAACGGCGTGTTGCAGGACGTTCTCCCCTCCCACTGGCATTTGTTTACATGTGATCTTCTGTTATGGCCAAGCTTTCTCCGATGATGGAACGGTACATGGAGGTCAAGCGGGAGAATCCCGGTGCCATGCTGTTGTTTCGCATGGGTGATTTTTATGAGCTGTTTTACGAGGACGCTCAGAATGCTGCACGAGTGCTGGGACTAACGCTGACCAGTCGGGATAAGTCTTCCGAGAATCCGGTGCCGATGGCGGGTTTCCCTTATCATCAACTGGATGCCTATCTGCAGAAGTTGATTCACGCCGGCTTTCGGGCCGCTATTTGCGATCAGGTTGAGGACCCGAAAAAGGCAAAAGGTCTGGTCCGCCGCGAAGTGACGCGCGTTGTGACTCCCGGGACACTGACGGACGACCAGTTACTGGATCCGCGCGAGAGCAATTTTATTGCATGCATTGCTCCGTCGAAGACGACCATTGGTCTCGCCTGGCTTGAACTTTCAACAGGCCGCTTTCTGGTTTCGGAAATTGAACCCGCGTTATTACACGATGAGTTGGCGCGTATTCAGCCAGCGGAGTGCCTGATCCCGGAAAGTGCTGTTGAAGAGCGGTCGCTCTCGCTGACTCGCCCGGATCTTGGCGGTCCTGTTCTGACGCCGCGCCCGGCCTGGTGTTTTTCAAAAGAAGAAACTCGCCGCCTGCTGAATGAACACTTCGAAACCGCCACGCTGGAAGGCTTCGACATCGAGATGTTTTCTCCGGCAGTCACAGCGGCGGGAGCATTACTGGAATACGTCCGGGATACGCAACGGACGGCATTGCCACACATCGAGCGGATCGAGGTGTTTCGCCGCAGTCGCCACATGATTATCGACGAAGCCACTCGCCGCAGTCTGGAATTGACGCACACGATGCGGGATGGTCGCCGCGAAAACACGTTGCTTGGTGTTCTGGATCAAACTCAGACACCGATGGGCGCGCGATTGATGGCAGAATGGCTGTCGAGCCCGCTGACGGATCTCGAACACATCACTCAGCGGCTGGATGCAGTTGAAGAGCTGATTGGTGATATGAATCTGCGCGATCAGTTGCGTGCATCGCTTAAAGAAATCTATGACCTGCAGCGTCTGACATCACGCGTTGCAACGGGGCGATGCAGTCCTCGCGACCTTGTGTGCCTTGCTACCACACTTGAGCAATTGCCGCGCTTACGGGCGCGTCTTGCCGAACGCAGGTCACGACGTTTACAAACGCTGGAGCAACGAATCGAACTCTGTCCGGAAGCAAGGACAGCCATCCGTGACATGCTGGTCGACGAACCGCCGAACACGGTGACGGATGGGGGAGTGATCCGGCCTGGCTTCCATTCGCAACTGGATGAACTTCGCGATCTTGCTCGCGGAGGCAAGCAGTGGATTGCCAACTACCAGGCCAAAGAGAGTACGCGAACCGGAATCCCGAATCTCAAGATCGGATTCAACAAGGTGTTCGGGTATTACCTGGAAGTCACGGGTTCGCATCGAGACAAAGTTCCGGAAGATTACATCCGCAAGCAGACGCTGAAGAATCAGGAACGTTACATCACTCCTGAGTTGAAAGAGTACGAAGACAAGGTGCTGCGAGCGGAAGATCAAAGCAAAGCACTGGAACAGGAACTGTTCGCAGAATTGCGTGAGAAGGTGGCTCATTTCGTGCCGTTGCTGCTTCGAACTGCAGAAGTTCTGGCAGAAATCGATGTCTTCGGATCGCTGTCGCACCTTGCGGCTGTGGCGGGATATTGCCGCCCCGAACTGACGGTGGAACCGGTTGCGGATATCCGTGAAGGTCGCCATCCGGTTCTGGATCGCCTGATGCCGGCCGGGCAGTTTGTCCCGAATGACATCCGACTGGGCATTGAAGGCAGTGAACCGGAAAAGCCGGTTGCCGGTCGCGTACAGATTATCACCGGTCCGAATATGGCCGGGAAAAGTACATACATTCGTCAGGCGGCATTGATCACAATTATGGCTCAAATGGGCTCATTTGTGCCCGCCAGCGAAGCGCGGCTGGGAATTGCAGATCGCGTCTTCGCTCGGGTTGGTGCCAGTGATGAACTCGGCAAAGGCCAGAGTACATTCATGGTAGAAATGACGGAGACCGCTCGCATTCTGAACGCCGCATCGTGCCGAAGCCTGGTGATTCTGGATGAAATTGGCCGGGGGACCAGTACCTACGACGGCATATCGCTTGCCTGGGCCATCACCGAATACCTGCACGATGAACTTCAGTGTCGCACACTGTTTGCAACCCACTATCACGAGCTGACGGAGCTTACACAAACCCTGAAACATGCATCCAACTGGAATGTGGCTGTTCAGGAAAACAACGACGATGTCATTTTTCTGCATCGAATTGTCGAAGGCGCTGCGGGGCGAAGTTATGGAATCCACGTGGCGAAGATTGCCGGAGTCCCGCGCTTTGTCACAGAACGTGCGACGACAATTCTTGATACACTGGAGAGCGATCACCTGAACAGCGATGGTCGCCCCAAAGTGCCTCCGCGAGAAACTCGGCGCCAAAGAAGTCGACAGCGCAGCCTGTTCGACATGCCGGAAGATCCTATTCTGGATGAGATTCGACAGCTTGAAGTCGATAATCTCACTCCGATCCAGGCGCTTCAGGAGTTGGCGAGACTGCGCCAACAACTCAGGCAACGCAGCGAGTAACAGGAAAGAACACCCACACCCCAAGGTACACTGGACGTGCCAGTGGGATTCGGCGAGTTGCACCAGCAAATCGCAGTTGATGCATCCTCAGGCAGATCCAGATCATCACCACCGAACGTATCCGTAATGTGGACCGACCGCCCAGTGTTGGAGACCATCGCAGGAATTGTCTGTTGGGAATCAGTGCTGGAAAAGGAATTCCTTGCTGTTGATGATGGCCCATGCAATGTCTTCCAGAGCGCGGGTGCGGTCGTCATTGGCGGCAATGTGGGCTGCGGCAATTTCCTGTTCGCGCGGAGAAGCTTCTCGACTGAGTGCAGCCAGGTAGAGAGAGTTGATGATCTCCGCGTCCGATTTTCCTGCCGTGATCATTTGATGGACAACCCCGGCATCGGATCGGAGTTTGTTATGGACAGTTGGCCCATTGATCAGCTGGAGAGCCTGGCTGAGGTTGCTGTCCGTACTGCGTTCGCATTCACAGGGTAGTTCGCGTTGTGGCTGCCCGAAGACCTGAAGAAACTTATGGCCTTCCGGCGGGTCAACCAGATCGACAGCACATGTGCCTGCCGGCATTCCCGGGAATTCTTCCTGAAGGCCGGTGACGGTGCAAATTGCATCGAGCAGTTGTTCTGCGGTTAACATCCGTGTTGTTGCATGGCTGAAATAAATTTCGTCGTCTTCATTGAACTGATTTCGCCGGGAACTGAGCTGGTAGACGCGGCTTGCCATGATTGTGCGAATCAGGTGCTTTGCGGAGAACCCGCTCTTGACAAGTTCGTCGGCAAGATAGTTCAGCAGTTCCGGGTTGGAAGGTGGATTAGAATCGCGGAAATCATCGACGGGATCAACAATTCCCCTGCCAACGACGTGTCCCCAGATGCGATTGGCAACGGATTTTGCGAAGAAGGGATTCTTCGGGCCGGTTAACCAGTTGGCAAAGATGACTCGACGATCCTGATCAGCAGGAACATCAACGTCGCCTTCCAGTAGAAGTCGCGTCTTCATGACCTGGCCGGTCCGTGGCTGAGTCACCTCACCACCTCCGCTCACGAAGATGAATTCATCATCCGGTAGTCCGGTTTCTTTTCGTCCAACTCGTTTGAACGCTGCTGCCAGGCCGTAATAGTCGTCCTGTGTCCATTTTTCGAAAGGATGATTGTGACACTTGGCACACTGGATACGAACGCCCATAAACAGCTGGGCAGTTGTCTCTGTCGCATCGATTTCGTCACGGCTGGCCTTCCAGTAATAGGCAGCGGGGTTGGCTTGGGTGCTTCCGGTGGCGGTCAGGAGTTCTCGCGTGAACTGATCCAGCGGGGTATCCTGATTGACCACATCAAATAACCACCGTCGGAACTTATGAACGCCGGTCGCGGACATCTTGCGGCTGTTGCTGCGAAGAAGGTCGGCCCATTTCATGGACCAGAAGCGAGCGTAGTCGTCGCTTGCCAGCAGACGCTCGACCAGTTGTGCTCGCTTGTCCGGGGATGCATCCGAAATGAACTGCAGAGTTTCATTTGTGTTCGGCAGGCGTCCGGCAAGGTCCAGTGTGGCCCGTCGAAGGTAGTCTGTATCACTGCATAATTCGGAGGGCTGAATCTGAAGTTGCTGCAGTTTTCCAAAGACGAGCTCGTCGATCCGATTGTTTGGTGATGGGTTGGGCCACTGAAAATCCGGTCGGTCGGTCAGGAATGTAATCATGGTGGTCGACATGCGATCCAGGTACCGGGCCAGAATAGTTGCTTCACCGCGCCCTTCTCGCCGAACGACTCCGGCAGCCGAAATCGTAGCAATGTTTTCGTCAGAAGAATCGAAAGCGGTCAGGGCAGTCACGTCGCGGATGGTGCCATCGCTGTAGTAGCCGTTTACGACCAGTTGCTGGCGGTCTGCCCCATCCCGCAAAACGCGAGGCGATGGCAGCAGTTCGATGCGATCCAGCGTCGGAGTTCCTTCTGGTTCGGTTCGCATTCCTTCCGCAATCCATTGCCGCAGGACAACGTGGCTGGCATCGTTAGCGTCGAGTCGACGACCACCACCATGCGCGACTTCCATCAGCGGCTTTCTCAGCAACAGACTTTCATCCGGTTGAAGCACATTGGAACGACGATTGAAGAACTCACCGCGAAGAGTGACCAGATCCAGTTCCGGATCGTACCCACGCAGCGACAGGCGAAAACCGCCTTTTCCAGACGGTGAACCATGGCAAGCTCCCATGTTGCAACCAGACTTTGTCAGCGCAGCGAGAACTTCCGTGTGAAACAGAACAGGGCTCGATTGTTCAAAGCCAGTCACAGTCACGGTTGCGGAAGACTCTTTACCATCGACGACGGCTTTGATGGTGGCGGTTCCGTTGCCCGTCGCTTTCGCGATTCCATGGTCAACAGTGACAACGGCCGGGTTATCCGATTCGATGGTGACTTCGTGAGTCATGTCGCGAATGGTCAGGGTGTCCGGGTTGGCGGTCACCATCAGTTGTTGGGTTGCACGCGGCCCCTGCAGTACGAATTCTGCTGGTTGAAGTTGCACACTGTCAGCAGTTGGGGCGTCTTCGGCAGCAGCGAATGCCGAAGTGATGCTCAGGCAAACGATTGCGACGCATCGAGATTTGAAAACGGTCGTCATCATGATGGAACCTCGGATTACGATTTGTTCGCTTTTCGGCGAGCAACAGGCGAGTCGTCGTTTCGGAGCTGTTGGCACAAGTCTGTGACAAGTTTGCAAAGACTCTTTCGACTTCTCCAGAGACACGAGATTCTCACGAATCCCGTAACCGTGACGCTTTACAATGGGTCTTCTATTCAACGATTTCCACCGTAATCGGTGGAAGAGGGTAGGTGGCTGTTTCCTTGTCTTTCCTGGCTGTTCCCTGCACGAAGACGGAGCACTTGCCAACGGCGGCGTCAGCGGCCGCAGTGACCGTCAGTATGGCTTCGGACTTCTCATTTTCGAACTTGATGTTCGGCACAGTGAGACCTGGCAACAATTGATCTGCTGGCGCTGCGAGGGCGATTTCTATCTCCATTTTCCAGTCATTGTTTCGTACGGCTTTCAATGCAACTGTCGAGGATTCTCCTCGCTTGAGTGTGACGACTGCAGGATCCGGCGTGATGGAAAACTGAGCCGCAGGACGGATCGCAGCAAAGACGTCGGATCGAGCCAGGATTGATTGAAACCGTTCCCCGGCTTTGGCCTTTGTCGGTGGTGGTGCCGTTCGGGTGAAGACCAACGGGGGAGTTTCCCGCCCAGGCGACGTGAGCTGAAACTGAAGAGCTCCAAATTCTGTGGTAACGTCTTCACTGGCTGCATTCGTCGCGGTCAGTGTGATGGGGACCACGGATTGCTTTGGACCCAGGAAGATCGGCATCATCACCAGGGCATCTGGTAAATTCACGGGCTCCAGGACCAGTGGTCCGTCAAAGTGAATTCGTTTGACCGTCGCTGCCAGCGAAAGGCTGCCTCCCCGCGGGACATTCATTCGGTCTGAAGGGATGGTCAGCTCAATTCGACCTTCGCCTCGGTTCAGCTGCAGTTCGTACGTCCATTCAGGTCCACCCCGCCCGGCCAGCTCCTTCACCAGAAGCAGATACTCACCAGCTGCCGGAAGCGACGTGATCAGCTGGGCATCCAGCGGACCGTTGTCGTCTGCCTCTGCCAGCTTCTTTCCATCGGACGACCACAACTGCAATACCAGGTCTGCTGCGCTGCCAATGTCACGCGTGGATGACGTGACGCAGAGTGGCGATGCGTCAGTGGCCTGAATGCGATACCAGTCAATATCTCCCGGTTCCTGAAGTGAGCCGGTGATGAACTGAGTCTCAGCGGACACCAGCGAGGCCGACTCCTGATTGTTGTTGGGTTCGGCGTCGTTGGCAGCTTCGGACTGCTGCCAGGGGTGCATGCGGGCATCGATGGACTTCAATGGAAAATCACCGATGCGAAGATGGAAGAAGTGCCTCCCGCCTCCCGTGTATTTGACATCACGAAGTTCGATGTTGTATTCCCCCGATGCCGGCGCCTCAAAGCGAAGGGCAGCGTCTCCCTGTAAACCGGGGACATCGTCAGAGAATCCCACTTCTCTCCCTTGTGGATCTGTGATTCGCAGGACGGGATCCAGGTCCGATCCAAGCCGTCTGGCCAGCACTTCCAGCGACAGCCCCTGGCCCTGTTGCAGCGGGATCCTGAAGAAACGTGACTTGACCGGATTCAGCTGCCCGACCACAAACGCGGACTCCGGAATCAATTGTGGAGTGGTGGAAACTTCAGACTCCGCTGCCAGTTGAACTCCGGGAAGGACATCAACCACCAGAAGCTGCGAAGCTGACGAACCCTGGTCGGTGATAACCCGTGCCGAATAAACATCCGGTTCAACGTCTTTCGGGACATCGCCTTCAAAAACCACCAGATTGTCCACATTTTGGTCGTGCCCTGCTGTCGGGGACATGACTCCGAAGGGTAGCCACAGTCGGCGAACGTTCTTCAGGCCTTTTCCGTAAACCGCCAATGTCGAGTGGCTTCCGGGCTGGAGAGACGAATACTCAATCCGGTCAATCGTCGGTTCCTGCGATCGTGCATCGATGCCGGGGAAAACGGAGACGGCAAGGACCGACAACCAAATGCAGGTGCGAATGGTGGCAGCAAGACGAGGATTGTTAGTGAGTTCAGCCATGGAAGGCAGGTTTTCGAAGAACAAATGGCTGGGGTGGGCGCGTAGGAAGAGTGCCAGTCTACGCAGCTGACAGCGGCTTCGTCAAAGCGAAAGCCCCTTCTGAGGGAGTTGCCGGCTGTTTTGATTCGGGCATTCGTCACATTCGAACGGGATCAAACCACAGTCCCCGGAGAATGACGAAACCATAGGAAGGACGGTTTTGACAACTGGGCGCAAAACGGTCATTCTTAAAACAGCGGCAGGGGATTTGCCCCTGTCAGATCAGATTTCAGACCGAGAAGAACTGCTGCCTGAGCCGCCGGGCTGTTTCCCTTGATGGCCCGTCCTGAGCTTTGTGGTGTGATTTGGCAGCGACCGGCTCGGAGGGATTTCGCAGGGTGAGATCGATGAAGACTGTCTTTGCGTTCGCATTAATTCTGGTGTTCTGCTGCACGCTTATTTTTAGTGGCCCGGCGGTTCTTAGTGGCCCGACTGTGTCTGCAGCATTGCCACCTGAAGTCCGGAAGGAACTGGCCAGTCTGCAGAAGGACCTGCGATCCGTGACGACGCTGGTGCGAAAAAAAGAAGTGGATGAAGCCAAGGCCTTGATTCGGAAAGTCGAAGATCGACTCGCCGAATTGGCGATCAGCGACGACGAAAAGGACCGGAGCTTCACAGCGCTCAAAAGCACTTTGGAGCGGTCGAAGCTCCTGATTCCGGTGAGTTTCGAACAGCAGGTGGCCCCGATATTGAAGGACAATTGTGTGAGTTGCCACGACGCCGATAGTGCTGGAGGCATGCTGCGTCTGGATACCTATACAAATATGACGCGCGGAAGCCGAAGTGGTCCCCTGGCAATTCCCGGGCGTCCACTGAATAGTTTGATTATGGCTAAAATCATGACGCCGGATATGCGGCAACGAATGCCCAGGAACGCGGCGAAACTGTCAGACGAAGACATCAGCTTGATCGGCCGGTGGATTGAGCAGGGTGCGGAATTTGATGGCGAAGACAAGGACGCCATGATTGGCGAATCCACAACTCCGAAAAAGCCACCTGTTAAAGTTGTCATGGCCGATGGATCCGAAACCGTATCCTTTATGAAGGATGTTGCCCCGTTCCTGGTCACAATCTGTCTGGGCTGTCATTCAGGAAACAACCCTCGGGGCGGTTACAACGTGACCACATTCGAACAGTTACTTTCGGATGGCGACACCGGCAGCACGATTGTCCCTGGCAATCCGGACGAGAGTTACATTGTCGATCTTGTCCTTCGACAGGACCCATTGAAGATGCCGGCGGGCCAGGCCCGAATCAAGCAGTCGCAGGCTCTGGCGCTGGAAAAGTGGATCCGTGAAGGTGCCCATTTCGATGGTCGGGATCCGAAAGCACCATTGCGAAGTCTGGTGCCCACCGATGCAGAAATCGAAGCGGCCCGTCTGGCTGCGATGTCCGACGAAGACTTCAGCAAACGCAGAATCGATCAGGCTGCCAGCATTTGGAAGCAGGTTTCACCAAGAGCCGAAGGCGTGACTCATACAACTGATAATCTTGTCGTTCATGGTAACGTCACGGACGCTCGATTGAAGCAGTTCGGCGAATGGGGCGAATCGCACCTGGCTGGCCTGATGGAGAAATACAAGCTTCCGTCCGGTAGTCAGCCATGGCGTGGACGGTTGATCGTATTTGTCACGAAGGATCGTTTCGACTACGAAGAATTCAATACTGTCTTAATGGATGGCAGAAGGACGCCCAAAAGTATTTCGGGACACGCATTCCTGACGCCTCGCTTCGAAACGATGTATGTTGCGATGCATGACGTGGGCGATACTGAATCCGCAAATTCCATGTCTGCACAGCAATTGCTGAATTCACTGCTCAGCGAAGCCTATCTGAATCGTAGTGGTGCAAGTCTTCCGGACTGGCTGCGACAGGGTTTTGGGATGATGGAATCCGGCATGGCGCCCGGTTCTGAGTTTGCAAAGGCGCTGCCAGGCCGCGCGATTCAGGCTTTATCGACCATCACAGACGCCAGCAGAATCTTCGAAAACAATACGTTCGCTCCGGATGAAGTGGGCCCCGTTGGTTATCTGCTGGTCCGGTTTTTGATTTCGAACGGAGGTGTCGGAAAGATTCAGCAACTGATCGGCTCGCTCAGCACAAATCCGAATGTTGGCCAGGCGATCCAGCAGGCTTATGGAACATCGGCTGCGAATCTGGGGCAGGCATTCATGAAAAATGGCCGTTGAAAACGCTGCCCGCCAGACAGATCAGCAGTTCTCACCGAGCCTGATGGTTCGGTTGAGTGGTAAACACGACTCTACTGGTGTTGAAGGTGTTGAATTGAAGGTGCAGAAAATGAATCGGATTGTCGTGGCGTTGCTTTGGCACCTTCTGTTCGTGCCTGTGGTCTGTGGTCAAAGTTCGGAGTATTCCCTGGAAGAGAATGTCCCGTATCGATCGGGCGATGAGCTGACCGACTACATGAGGGAACGTTGCCGGCTGGACGTGTACTACCCCCGAAACAAGACTCAGTTTTCCACCGTGGTGTGGTTTCACGGCGGCGGAATCAGTGCCGGAGAAAAGTCGATACCGCCGGGGTTAAAAGAAAAAGGGATTGCGGTTGTCGCCGTCAACTATCGATTGAGCCCCCATGTTCGGGCTCCGGCCTATCTGGAAGATGCCGCAGCGGCCGTTGCATGGACCTTCCGTAATATTGAGCGATTCGGGGGCTCCCGAGCCAGGATCTTTGTCAGTGGGCATTCTGCAGGCGGCTACCTGACCAGCATGATTGGGCTGGATAAGTCGTGGCTGCAGGCGGAGGGCGTGGATGCTGATGATATTGCCGGGTTAATTCCGTACAGCGGTCACACCATCACTCACTTTACCATTCGAAGTGAGATGGGGCTGAGCAGGACCCAGCCGCTGGTCGACCGGTATGCCCCCCTGTTTCATGTCAGGGACGATGCGCCGCCGCTGTTGCTGATCACGGGGGATCGAGACATGGAGATGCTGGGGCGGTATGAAGAAAACGCTTATCTTTGGAGGATGATGAAGGAAGCCGGGCATGCGAAAACTGAATTGTTTGAGCTGGAAGGGTACGATCACGGTGGAATGGCCGAGCCCTCTCACCCACTGCTGCTGAAGTTCATTCGACAGCACGCGTCCCGCTGACCTTGACGTAGGAACTGTTCCAGAAACCTGGAATTGGTTGTGCATGAACAGCAACAGGAGTTTGCACATCCTTCAGGCCGGTCTATGAGGCGGTTTACCTTGTGAAAGGCCCGGAACTTGTTCTCTGGCTTTCGGAATATCGGATAAGGGAACGGTATCTGGTGTTGAATGGCGGCAGTATCGTCGGTATTCTCCCGCGTTTCCGCGATTTTTGCCGTGTCTGGGATCACCATCGTACGGCTTGATGGAATCACTTGAAGAGAATCTCTGGTCGGTGTGTACGCAAAGCGGGCGTGCCGGAGCTGAGATTCTTCCTGTTTGATGTCTGGAATTCTTTCCGGCGGAGACCTGATTCCAGTTTGCGGGCCGAAATGGCCGAAACAACGCTGCATCCACCCATTTGGTTACAGGACGCGTTTGTTGGTGGCGTTTTGTCGGTATACCCGACTTGTGAATACATTTGACAGAATTTGAATTGGGATATCCTCGATGTCCGAAGATCTTCGACTTCCAGTGGAACGCCGCGGTAAGCTGGGTTCAGCAGAAAGCCGGCGCCTGCGAATTGCTGGTCGTACGCCTGCAAATCTTTACGGAATGGGTAAATCGCCCGAATCCGTGACTGTTTGTTCAGAGCTTGTTGAAAAGCTTGTCGCGACTCGATCATCTGTTGTTGATGTCGAGCTGGACGGGCAGACTGAAAAGGCTGTGGTGCAGGAGCTGCAGTGGGATGTCTTCAGTACGCATGTTCATCACCTGGACCTGAAGCGGGTCGATCCTGATGGTGTGGCGACTCTGGATGTTCCTATTGAGCTGCGTGGTGAGGCGGTTGGTTTGAAGGACGGCGGTGCAATTCGCCAGTTGTCCAAAACCATCCGAATTACTTGTCCGGATTACCGGATACCTCGGTCAATCGTAGTTCGAACAGGGGCTTTGCGGATTGGCGATTCTGTGAAAGCGGGCGATGTTCAGTTGCCTGAGCACGCGACCCTGGCAGGTGATGCAGGGGCCGTTCTTGTTGAATTGTACGACCCCCGAAAGGTTTGATCGTCGCTTGTGTCGGGTTGTGCAGACTGATGAAATTAATCGTAGGCCTCGGGAATCCCGGGGCGCAGTATGCAGGTACTCGGCACAACGTTGGGTTTGATGTGATTTCGGATCTGTGCCAGCGATGGCAGGTTGGGAAATCACAGCTGAAATATCAGTCAGAGATGTGGGAGTCTTTTCAGGGGGGCCAAAAGGTCCTTCTGGTAGCCCCTCAGACATACATGAATCGAAGCGGAGAATCTGTTCAGCAGATTGCCCGCTTTTTTCAGGTTCCGTCGGAGCAGGTTCTTGTGATCTGCGACGATATGAATCTGCCGGTGGGGCAGCTCCGATGGCGGGCTGCGGGATCGGCTGGTGGTCAAAAAGGATTGGCGGACATCATTCTTCGTTTGGCAACGGAGCAAGTTCCCCGGTTGCGGATCGGGGTTGGTCGGCCACCCGGAAGAATGGACGCAAGTTCATGGGTTCTGGGGCGATTTCGCCCTGATGAACAGGATGTGATAGGCGTTGCCCTGAAAAGAGCTGCAGATTCTGTGGAAACAGCGGTCTGTGAATCGGTAGTGGCAGCGATGAATAAGTACAATCGTGCTGACGAAGGCTGACCCCGTTCTTCCGAGCGGGGGTGGCAGATAGAATTTGCCCTGGTTTGTAACCTGTTGTTGAGGAGCGTGAGTTAGGTGTCTGTTGCAGAAGCAAAACCGGTTCGAGAGAACCAATACGAAGGCATGTTCCTTGTTGACAGTGGCAAGTTCGCCATGGATTCAGAAGGCGTCGTGGCCCAGATCATGGCGGTTCTGAAGCGTGCGGGGGCCAATGTTGTGGCTCATCGTCCCTGGCAGGACGGAAAGCTGGCCTATGAAATTGAAGGCATGAAAAAGGGCCTGCATTACATCGTCTGCTTTACCATGCCAAGTCAGGGGATGACGGTCCTCAACCGTCAGGCACATTTGAACGAAACAATCGTTCGGCACATGGTTATTCGCCATCCGAAAGAAGTGTTCGAAGCAACTGTGGCTGCAATCACTGGTTCCGGTGCGAGCGAAGAATCGGCCGAAGAAGGTGAATCTGCCCCTACTGACGAAGGCTCTGAAGCAGCAGAATGATGCTGCACCTCCGTCCAGAGTTTCCGTCCCGTACACGTGGCGTTGTGGCTCTGTCTGAGGATCATCAACCGCGGAGTGTCCTGCGATGGCATCGTTCAACAAGGTGATTTTGGTCGGAAACCTGACTCGTGACCCCGAAGTTCGCTACACAACCGGCGGAACAGCGGTAACTGAGCTGGGGATGGCCGTGAGTCGTCAGTGGACCGATAAAGGTTCGAATGAACGAAAAGAGGAAACCACGTTTGTCGACGTGACACTCTGGGGCCGAACTGCAGAGATTGCAGGAGAGTACCTTTCGAAGGGGCGACCCGTCCTGATCGAGGGTCGATTGCAACTGGATCAGTGGGAAGACCGGGAAACGGGTCAAAAACGATCGAAGCTGAAGGTGGTTGGTGAGTCCATGCACATGCTTGGTGGGCGCAATGACAGCGGATCTGGCGGAGCTCCCCAGTCAGCTGGTCAGGGGCGACCTGCCAGCAATCGTTCATCGATTGGAGCAGGCGGAGACGAAGATCACAGCGGCGGGCGATCACCGGATCAAACGTTTTACGACGACGTACCGAGTTCGGATGACGACGTGCCGTTCTAGCATTGTTTGGAATCAAAAGGCTGAGGTCATAGCCTCGTTTAAGATTTAAGGAATTGGTGATTCAATGGTTGGTCAGTCTTCATCTGCTTCCCGCTCAATCGAAGTGTTGCTGGTTCACGACGTTAACAATCTTGGCCACCGGGGCGAAATTGTCCGAGTGAAGCCGGGCTACGCCCGTAACTATCTGCTGCCGCAGGGCAAGGCAACTGTGGCCACGGCTCAGAATAAGCGTTTGGTCGAGCGCCACAAAGAGCAACTGGCTGCTCTGGAAGCTGATCGTATTCGCAGCTTCGTCAAGATCGCTGAAGCTGTTGGCAAATACAGTGCAACGATTGAAGCTAATGCAACCGCAGACAACCATCTTTATGGTTCTGTTGTTGCCAAGGATATCAGTGAAGCTCTGAAGGCTGCAGGCCACCCTGTTGAGGCAGAACATGTTCGCCTCGAAGGACCAATCAAGGAACTGGGTATGTACACAGTGAAGCTGAAGTTTCACGAGAAGGTACAAGCCGAAGTCAAAGTCTGGGTCGTTCCATCAGCAACCAGTGCATAAACAATCACTCTGGTGAACGGACTTTGTCTGTCACTCCCCAAAAGACTCTGATCCTCAGCTGGTGCAAACCGGCTGAGGATTTTTTCTCGGATTCGTGCAATGGCTGAACGCTTCGATTCCTCTTCCCGAGGCCGCAGAAAACGCTTTGACCGATCTCGGAGCGAAGACGATGCAGCGATCGATCCTGTTCGATTACCGCCTCAGAATCTGGATGCCGAACGTGGTGTGCTCGGTAGTATATTGCTCATCAATGAAGCGATTGACGAAATCGGTGAAGCGCTTCGCGCAGAACACTTCTATGTGGACGCTCATCAAAAGATCTTTGCCGCAATCATCCGAATGTACGAGGAAGGCGTTCGTGGTATCGATGGTGTGACACTGGCGGAAGAGCTCCAGCGGCACGGTCATCTTGAAGAGATCGGTGGCACTGCGTACCTGGCTGAGATTCTGGAAGCCGTACCCCACGCTGCCCACGTCCGTTATTACGCGAAAATCGTGCGTGAAAAGTGGATGTTGCGAACGCTCATTTACAACTGTACGGAAATCCTGGCGGACAGCTATGCGCTCACTGAAGATGTCGAAGAGCTTCTTCAGTCCGCTGAGAAGCGGATTTTCAGCATTATGGAGCAGCAAACGAATACTGGTAATATCGCCATCAGTGATATTCTGATCGAAACGTTCAATCGCCTGGATGAACGGATGAAGACAGAAGGCGACGTGACCGGTATTACCACCGGGTTCGCTGACCTCGACCAACAGACCACCGGGCTTCAGCCAACCGAGTTAATCATTCTGGCGGCTCGTCCTTCCATGGGGAAAACGGCGTTGGTTTGTAATGTTGCAGAAGCTGTGGCGAGGCGTTCAGGAAAGGGCGTCCTGCTGTTCAGTCTTGAACAGTCTAATCTGGAGCTTGCCGAAAGGTTTCTTGCGATCACCGCTCGAATCAATGGTCACGATTTGCGGTCGGGCAATCTGACTGACGAACAACGTGATCTGCTCTACCAGGCATCTGATGAATTATCCCGCATGCCGTTGTTTATTGACGACAAACCCGGGAGAACGATGACGCAGGTGGCCGCCATTTCCCGGCGTCTGCATCGCAAGAGCCCCCTTGGCGTGATCATCATCGACTACCTTCAGCTGATTGAACCGGATGAAAAAGGCATTCCGCGTGAACAGCAGATTGCTCAGATTTCACGTCGCCTGAAGTTTCTTGCGAAGGAGCTGAGAGTTCCCGTGATTGCACTGGCCCAGCTGAATCGTGGTGTTGAGCTGCGCGAAGACAAACGACCACGTCTGGCGGACCTCCGCGAGAGTGGTTCCATCGAGCAGGACGCCGACATGGTGATGTTTCTGCACCGGCCTGATGCTTATGATCCGGAAGATCGTCCCGGGGAAGCTGAAATTGTTGTCGCCAAACACAGAAGCGGTCCCACAGGTATCGTCCGATTGACCTGGCGAAAAGAGTACATGCGATTTGAAAACTACAGCCCAGTCGCCGACATCGATATTGATATCTGAATCATCGTTTTCAGTGATGTTTCAATTGATTTCAGAGGTACAGAACTGCCCTGAATCCACCTTAAACTGAGCTGTTGACCTGAGCAGAATGACATGTTGATCTGTGGGTGAGGATTGACACTCTTCGCACTTGTGTCAGCACCAGCCATTGATATACCAATCCATTCCGAATGAACATCGTAAACTCCACCGGATGTCTGGTTAGGACCAATGTCAATGCAGGCAATCATTGATGCAATAAACGATCTTATCACCGATCACTGGGTGAAGTTTGTTTCCGCCGCCGCATTCACCATTGTGGGATGGATGGTGGCGCGCTGGCGAGCAGACCGCGAATGGCGAAAGCGGGAATTCTTTAACCGACTCAATATCTCATTGAATTCGATTGTGGATGGTAAACTCAGGATCCGGACTGTCAGTGAAAAACTATGCTCTGAAATCTTTCTTAATCGCGTGGCGGTTGATCGACTGATATCCACAGCTCAGGCAACAACCAAAGAGAACCCGATTATTCCCATCCCTCGGGATGACTGCTGGTTCTATCTGAATTCGGTCCTCAATGAACTCTCAGAGCAGTTTGCTGATGGGCTTTTTCGGCGCGAAGCCGGACTCAATCACACGTCAGTGACATACCTGATCTGCCTGACAAATGAATGTGACGGTGAAGTTCGAACTCGAAAAGTTCGGGCAATGGTGATTCGGAAAGAACTACTGGAGACACTGCCGGAAGAATCGCCGGAGCTGGAAAGTCCGAACCACGCCATCCGATGGAAGACCATTCAGAAGATGCAGGCAGTCTGGAAATCCGAGCCCTGGAAGTTTCTGCAGGCGGAAATCGTCGTCTGATTGCTGCTGTCCTTCAGGGACGCTCACCATCCCTGCAAATAGCCTGCCGCGCGGATTTGTATTATGTCCGACTGCATCATCGTGATGTCGCGCTATCCGGTGCCGGGTTTGGCCAAGACGCGGTTGATCCCCGCCATAGGTGCCATGCGCGCTGCAGCACTTCATGAACGCATGGTTCGGCACACCCTGAACACTGTGGATGAATTTCGTCGAAGCAGAAGCGTCGACGCATGTGTTTGTTATACAGGCGGAACAGCCGAGCAGATGCGTGAGCGATTCGGGAGCCATTTCCGGTACGAGAAGCAATCCGAAGGCGACCTCGGCCATCGAATGCATAGGGCGATCATCCAGGCGATTCAATCGGGGGCCACTCGTGTCGTGGTCATTGGAACGGATTGTCCCAGCCTGAATACGTCATTCATTGAACTCGCTTTTGATCGCCTCATGGATGCAGATCTGGTTTGGGGGCCCGCCAGGGACGGCGGATATTACCTGCTGGGATGTCGTCGCGTCCATGAAGTGATTTTCAACGACATCCATTGGGGTACTGCAGGCGTGCTGTCTCAATCGATCCGAAGCGCAGAATCGGCCGGACTGATTTCGGCCAGATTGCCTGCACTTTCAGATGTTGATTTTGCAGAAGACCTGGTGAGTTGTCGGAGACTGTTCGTCGATGCGAGCGACGTATTCCCGCCGTGTATTCAGGACCGGCTGTCGGTAATTATTCCAACGCTTAACGAAGAATCATGCCTGCCTCGCACCCTGAAACAATTCTCGTCTTTGCCTGACGACAGTTCACTTGAAGTAATTGTGGCTGACGGAGGGAGCTGCGATAAAACGATCTCAATTGCTGAAAGTTTTGGCGCACGCGTGGTTTCGTGCAACAGTGGACGTGGGCCTCAACTCAATTCCGGGGCCTGTATCAGTACCGGAGAATGGTTGCTGTTTCTGCATGCTGACACGCTTCTTCCGCCAGACTACCGAAGCCAGATCGAGCAGTTGCTTGCTGAAGTTCCGTCAGTCAATCCTGCCGATCGGCAGTCTCAGCGATTCATCAGGGCGGGAGCATTCCGCCTGCGAATTGATGCCGAGGGCTGGATCTATCGGATTATCGAAGCGGGGGCCAATCTTCGATCGCGATGGCGACAAATGCCATATGGAGATCAGGCGTTTTTCATTCGGTCTGGCGACTTCTTCGATGTCGGCGGGTTTCAGAACTGGCCGCTGATGGAAGACTTCGAGTTCAGTCAGCGAATACGTCGTTGTGGCCGATTCGCTTTGGCTAGTGGATCTGTCAGAACATCAGCACGCCGCTGGCAGAAAAAAGGTGTTGTCCGAACCACCATTCGAAATCAGTTGACAGCTCTTGCCTTTCGCCTGGGAGCATCCCCGGAATTTCTGGCAGACAGGTATCGGCGATAACTGTCTCCTGCTCGAGCCGGTCCCGTTTTTCAACAGACTGCCAGAAATACCGAACGGACGAATTCCATCTTTCATGGCCGATATACCGTTCAGGTCGACATCGGAGCGCGTTTGATTGGCGTGCACGGTCTCCTGTTTGGACCCTTTGTGACCAATCCGCAGAGGAGGCGATGATTCAATCGCGGTCTCTTTGAGACACTGCACTCTGGCCATGCCGATTCGTCCAGTGGAACATGCGAAATAAACGCGTACGGTGGTTTTCGAATCGACAGCCCGGGGAATGATGTGCCCAGTTTGCAGCTCATCGTAGACTTACAGAGCGCTGCCCAAACAGCTATTCCGAATGCATTCATGCCGCAGCAGTCTCTCAACTGAGCCACCGTGATTTCGTTTCCGGCCCATTTGGGGTTCATTGCGGAATTGTTACGGATGGCGAGGCGACCGCTGGCTGGCCTTGTCTACAGCTGCGGCCAACTGGCTTCGAGTGAAAGGCTTGCTGAGGAATGCCCAGTTGCTGCGGGGCGGATGCGCCTGAGAAGCGGCCCATCCGCTCATCAGAATCACTGACACTCCGGGAAAGCGAGTTGTGAACTCGTCCGCCAGGAAGAAGCCATCAGCTCCATCGCCGAGACTGATATCCGAAAGCAGAATATCGATATCGGTTGATTCCGCGATCTGCAGCGCGTCGGCCGCATTTTCGGCAATCTGAATCCGATGGCCATCACGCCGAAGAATGGCAGCGGTCGAATCCAGCACCGCTGGCTCGTCGTCGACGACGAGAATTGACAATCCACTGTCCGCGGTTTCAGAATCCAGGTCTGTCAGCAGGGTTACTGACGGTCGAGGAAATCTGAGAATGACTTTTGTCCCCTGATTCGGTTTGCTTTGAATCAGCAGGTGACCACCGCTTTGTGACATGAATCCATGAGCAATGCTGAGCCCCAGACCATTCCGTTCCGGAAGGGGCTTTTCGGAGAAGAACGGTTCAATCGCTCGCTGGCGGATTTCATCCGTCATACCGGAACCGCTGTCGGTCAGGCGGAGTTCAATCCAGTCCCGACCAAATGCAGGGTCATCAAAGTCTGTTGCGCCCGCAGTAAGGTTGCGAGTCTCAATGACCAGATCCCCGCCACGGATCATCGCCTGCTGTGCGTTCGTGCACAGGTTGCCGATGACGGTACGAAGCCGATCGACATCGACGTTGCACATCCACAGGGCGGGGGCTGGAACCATCTTCACAGCAATATGAGGTCCGACGGTTTCTTCAATGCGTCTTACGTCTTCATGAAGCAGCTGATTCAGGGAAACGAGGCGAGGTTGAAGAATTTGTCCCCCGGAAAATGCCTGTAGTTGCCGGGCCAGCGTTGCAGCACGTGAGGAAGCTCGCAGAGCGCTGTCCAGAAGCGGCGATTTTGGAGTGTCACTCGATTCTGACAGGTGCAGTTCGATGTTGCAGTCGACGACGGTCAGTGCATTATTGAGTCGATGGGCGATGCCTGCCGCCATCTGGCTGACAGCCTGCAGTCGTAATTGTTCGGCGGATTTCTGGCGTGAAATGTCAATTGTAATCGCCGATATCACGTCCTTGTCTGTCAAGGAATCGACCGTGGTGGAAAGCGACGTCTGGACCCAGATTTCCCGACCGCTTTGATGCTGCAGTCGATACTGGCACGTGGCCGCTCTTTGATAGGTCAGTACTTCCATACAGCGATCAAACCGAGGCCGGTCGGCTTCCACAATTAACCCGCGCCAATGGCTGAGGCTGCCAAGAAACGACGTCGACCGGAGTCCTGTCAATGTCGTGGCAGATGTCGATATCAGCAGCAACGACCCGGTACCAGGATCCATTTGCCAAAGTACGGCTGGTACGGTTTCAATCAGATTCCGGTACTGTTCAGAATCATGATTTACGTCCGAACTGATGCGCAACAGTCGGGAAACATCGTCCATCACCAGAATCGATTCATTTCTGGTTGATCGCGTCTGATCGGATTCGCCGGTCAGTGTGATCTGGTACATCCCTGTGGACCACGGCATCAGTCGTGAGGTGCTTCCCTGTCCGCTCCGGCTATGCTCCTCGAATAACTCAATGATCATTGGAAAGGGTAACGCATCGGTGAGACGCATCATTCTCAGCAGCGCAGGTTCGACTCCGGTGAGCGTCACCATTTTTTCGTTGGCGTAAAGAATTCGCTGATCGGTATCGACAACGGCCACCGCCGACTGCAACCCCTTCATCACTCGACCGGCCAGCCCCTCCGCATGCATCAATGTGGCGGCTCGCGCTTCCATGTACGAATCAATCACAAAAGTCACATCGAAGAAAACGCCTCTTACAAATGCGGTGCATGCTGCCAGCGGATCATCTGCTTCTGTAGCCAGTGCACGCAGGAATCCGGCCAGCTGACGAGCCAGCCCGGTCAGATAGTGCTGTGGTTCAAGTCCAATTTCTTCATGAATCACTCCGATGCGCATTCGAGACGCCGCATACGGCCGATCGAATCTCGCCTGCATCAATTCCTGCCAGTAGGTCTTTACCTGTTGTTTCAGCGCAGTCACCCGTTCTGGCGGGACCAGCATTCGTAAGTCCTTCGACGACGCGAAGTGTTGGTAAAAATCCTGCAGAATCGAAGGTGTAGCCCGATCCACAATACTGGCTGTTTCCTGCAATTTCCGCACATCGCGATCATCAAGTCCGATGAAGTCCATGCGAGATTTTGTCTCCATCTCGCTTAACTGCAGTCGTGACATCGTTGGTCGCGGTGCGCGAAGATTTTCTGCAGAAGGAGCGGAAGTAACACCTGCTTTGTTACCGACTCTGTTCCCCGATTCGCCACGGCGAGCCTGACTGGAAGGCACCGAAAGGTCTTCGTGATAGCCGTAGGACTGCAATGCCAGGCTGACGTCAAACAGCAAACATCTGGACAGAACCTCGATGCAGCGAATTCCATGGATCGAATCGCACCTATACGTCAGCAAGGTGGGAAGGAGCGCTGTGAGAAAGTGGCACGCGGCGGCGATGTACCACTGAGGCGTTACTTGAAGGCGATAGTGGACCCAGCCAATTTTCAGACGGCTGTTTACATAATCAGAATCGATTCTCGCGCAGAACAGCTGTTTCAGATAGTTGTACTGGGCCTGACGCAGTCGTTCACGGCGATTCTCCTGAACGAATAGTGGTGCAATCGAAGGCGTTGCCGCAAATCGGTCGTACAGACTGTTCAAAAATGAATCCAGATGCGGTTCGACGCTCGGCCAGAGCTCAGCCAACTGAGATCGATCCGTCTCATTGATGCCAATCGCCTGAAGCCGCTGCTGAAGATCTGCGTGATTGATATGGAAGGATGCAGCCAGATTTTCCGGATTCATTCGTGTCTTTCTCCTGGCCCAGGCAGTGTAAATACGACGGCGGCCAATATCAGCACATGTCAAATCGTGATTCAGCAACAATGCTCTGCCATGAAAATTGCCTCCTGACGTTCAGGAGGCAACTACTCTGTGTGACAGGATCTTCATCGTCCGTTTCAGTCACACATTCTAGAAGCCACGCGCCAGAAGTCACACTGGCAAGCCGTGCGGTCAGTAAGCAGGTGGAATCGCCAGTCCACACCCGCGAGAAAAATCTGAGCTTCACCGTCGAGTGTGTTCTGCACCCCGAAAAGCAGTCTTCGAAGAACGCCTGGCGCACAGCGAATGGCTTCTTCCTCGCGCCCTGGTCATAACTGAATATCGTCCGATTCGATTGTGATCAGCAATTGCCGTGTAATGGGTGTGATCAGAATGACTCGATTGGCAAGACTGCGAATTGTCCGTTCAAACAAATTGCGAACTGTTCGAGCGTTACCAAATTGGTCATCTCGGGTACTGCACATCGCATGAAAACCCTTCGACAACTTCTTGTCGGCATCCGGAGTAACGACATAGTGATGTTGCCGACACAACTGGTGAAATATGTGCAGCAATTCCTCGGCGGAATAATCCGGAAACAGAATTGTTCTCTGAAATCGAGAGGATAGGCCCGGATTCGATTTCAGCAGCTGTTGCATCCGAGCGGGATATCCGGCAAGAACAACGACAAGCTGATCGCGTTCATCTTCCATTCGTTTTAGCAGAACCTGCGTTGCTTCCTCACCAAACGGGTCGTCTCCCTGTTCGGCGACAAGGCTATAAGCTTCATCAATAAACAGTATGCCACCGATCGCTTCATCAATACACGCATTGGCTTTGATGCTTGTCTGCCCCGCATATCCGGCCACCATACCAGAGCGATCGGTTTCAACAATATGCCCCTGCTGTACGATACCCATGGCTCCAAGCGCGCGGCTGAGAATTCGTGCCACCGTTGTCTTGCCCGTGCCAGGGTTACCCACAAATACCGTGTGAAGGGTAATCGGCGTTCCCGGCAATTGATGTCGTTCACGCTGTTGTTGAACCCGCAGAAAATTGATGAGTCCTCGCACTTCCGACTTCACGTTTGCCAGACCAATCATCTGATCCAGTTCCGCCATCGCTTCGCCGATTGCAGTGTGTTCGGACTCGCTTTGACCGCCAGCTCCCGGGTTCCTCTTCTGATTGGAAGCCCGGGACTGATTTCCATCGGACTTCATTTTTTTCCCAGTTGTCTCGCTGGATTTCTTTGGGCCCATTTTCTTTCTTGCGAGGCTTGTCTCCCCGGCAGGACGAACACTTTTGCCGGGCTCCGTAGCCACCTGCATCCAGGGATCGGCGACCGCGGTTTCTGACCGTGCGGACGGACTGTGACGCATCCGCAACGCAAACACAGATTCCATGGAGTCAACAATTCGATTCAGGGCCTCCCCCTCTGACGGCACGATACGACCGTCGGCTTTAGCGATAATGTTTGCGATACGAATTGCCAGACAGTCCAGTTGTGGAATCTGTTCTGCCAGTGGCGGCATCTGCACGAAGACTTCAAGAAGTGCCTTCCATCGCAGCGATTTCGCGAGGTTGATGGAGTTCTCGAGCGCTCGGTCGAGATTTTGCTCGTCGACACGATCGCCCCAGACATGTTTCAGAAGCACCAGCCCCGCTTCACGTTCAGCTCGATGCCAGCGTCGGTCGCAGAACGCGATCTCTACGAAGATCTTGATCAGCAATCCACGATGAAGATCCGCCATCGTGTCTCGGAAGAATTCCAGTCCATTGGGAAGTCGGTTCGGGCAGAGTCGGCCGCAGAGCATCGCACCGGCCGAATAAAGGGTCTCGATTTCCTTCAGACTCTGGCGGAGCTCCAGCATCAGGTCTTCATCCATCGCCGGCTGCCGGACGATCTCCGGCGGCGAGGTTACCAGATTCCGAATCCAGTCTTTCATACGGCGAGACTTTGCCTGAGGAACGCGCGTCGAACGACCGCCAGTCGTTTTGAAACGGGCCGAGACTTCCCGATCGAGTGGCGGTCGCCCGACAATCTCGTCTGCACATGGGGAGCTCTCCGGTGAAGCGGAATGTCGCGTGCAAAGTCCTCCGACGCAAGCGTTCCATCGCTCCTGACGGATTTCCACTGACCGATCTGCCTCAGTTGAAGCCGGGCACCGCTCGATCGCTCATTCAGTTCGATGACGTTTTGGTTTGTTTGAAATCTGCAGGTCTGCGGTCAACCAGTCCGTTCAAAAACCGGGACAGACACGCAGGACGAACGGGAACCGTCGTGTCTTGAGGTCTCCTGCTCAAGCCAGTCCCGTTTTTCAACCGGCTGCGAAATGAGGGCACCTGTCAGCGATTAACGTGTCCGGAAAGGTTCGACCGGCTCGGATGCCGTTCGGTAGTCGTCTCTGTCCGTGAGCTGCACGCTGACAATCTGCTGGCGTCGACCCCGGTGCACTTCCATCCGTGCTGCGGTACCAACATCCGCAAGGCTGACAAGGTTGATCAAGTGATTCTCATCCTGAACCACCACCCCGTTAAAGGTGAGGATGACGTCATCCGCTTTCAGGCCGGCGAGAGCCGCTGGTGTTGATTGGCTATACACCCTTGTGATTCTCGCACCGGTCGCTCTGGGCAGCCCCAGTCGTCTGGCGGCTTCGTCGGTGAAGTCGCTGTCCAGCTCGACACCCAGGTAGGCTCGACGTACCTTGCCGTGTGTGACAAGCTGCTCGAAGACTCTGTGTGCAAGATTGCTGGGGATGCTAAAGCCAATCCCCTCATTGCCGCCACTGTTAGATGCGATGGCTGTATTGATGCCCACCACCATCCCGTGCATATCGATCAATGGACCACCACTGTTGCCCGGGTTGATAGCGGCGTCCGTCTGGATGAAGTCCTGATTGATGACTGTGCGATCTTCGGTCAATGAGAGGTCTCGGCGGCCCTTTGCACTGACAATCCCCATCGTCACAGACTGGCTTAAACCGAAGGGGCTTCCAACAGCCAGAACGAAATGACCAATCTCCAGTTGATTGCTGTCTCCCCATCGGCCTGTTGGCTGGCCTTTGTCGGCCACCTGAAGCACCGCGAGGTCGCTCTCGCCATCCCGAAAGACTCGGGTTGGGTTGACAATTTCACCCGTCGCAAGAGTGACATTGATTTGAGGGGAATCTGCGCCCCGGACGACGTGATTGTTGGTGATGACGTACAGTCCCCGAGCTTGAGTGCTTCGCATCAGCACGCCGGATCCCGTCTCTTCAACTTTCCGACCATTGTCGGTACGAATCGCCTGAATATGGACAGCGGCGGGCATCACCTGTCGGGAAACGCGTGCAATATGCTGGCCGCTCTGAAGCAGAGATTCAGCCGAGGGGGGGATGTAGTTCTCGCGATCCAGTTCCGGTTTGGCATTCGCAGTTGAGGTAATGCGCAGGTGGCTGAGATGCCCACCGATCGCCAGACCGACGGACAGAATTGTCACGCATTGCAGAATTGAAAAATATCGTCGCGCCATCAACGGACTCTCCGATGGAAAGTGTCACATCCTGTGGCGCGGGTCCGTCCGCTGTGAGAAATTCATGCTCTGCACGCACACGAAGCGTTTGAAGCAGGCTTCAGACGGGAAGTATGGTGAGAGTTGGCTCTTCGCCTCCTGCGAAACGGCCAAAACGATTGTGCTGAACAGGTAAAATGAGCTCGCTCATTTATCTGCACACCACAGTCCTCGTATCGAACGGCTGATTGGGCAAAAGCAAATCGTTTTCGGTAGAAACTGCCGAACTCAGCCTGAAGTCAGTCTGCCTGCCGAGCGACCGTCAAACTCTGCTCAAAAGCAACAGTGATGACGCAATATGACGGCTTTCAGTGCTGCGAAGAGAATGCAGCGCATGGCAATAGAAAGGGCGGAGCAGCCTGGCTGCTCCGCCCTTTGTTCTGGCATGGAGTATGTCTACGGCGAGCCGTCTGGCTCGAGTCGGAGACTTTAAAACACGACGGTTTCCAGTCGTCCTGCGTGCCTGTCCTGGATTTTCAACGGACGGTTAGCCACCAACAGCCGCCAAACCTTCCAGAAAGCCCTGTAGTTGTCTGCTGCGCACAGGATGTTGAAGCTTTCGGACAGCTTTCGCTTCAATTTGGCGGACGCGTTCGCGAGTGACTTTGAAGATTCGCCCCACTTCTTCCAGTGTGTAGGTGTATCCGTCACCAAGACCGTAACGCAGCTTGATGATTTCTCTTTCGCGATAGGTCAGTGTCTTCAGAACGCTGTCGATCTTATCCTTCAGCATTTCCGATGCAGCATTGCTGACCGGGCTGTCATTGCCACGGTCTTCAAGGAATTCCCCGAAGCTGTTGTCATCGCTGTCGCCGATCGGCTTGTCGAGGCTGATTGGCTGACGAGAAATCCGCATGACTCGTCGAGCTTCTTCAATCGGCACACCCGCAACTTCGGCCATTTCATCAACGGTCGGTTCGCGTCCAAGCTCCTGAAGCAGGTCGCGTGCCGCCGCTCGCAACCGCGTCATGGTTTCGATCATGTGCACGGGGATTCGGATTGTCCGTGCCTGATCGGCAATGGCCCGTGTGATTGCCTGGCGAATCCACCACGTCGCATAGGTAGAGAATTTATACCCGCGGCGATACTCGTACTTATCAACCGCACGCATCAGGCCGGTATTGCCTTCCTGAATGAGATCCAGAAAGGTGAGGCCTCGGTTGCGATATTTCTTGGCGATGGATACCACCAGTCGCAGGTTCCCCCCCGACAAGTCGCGCATCGCCTTTTCGTATTCAGCGTGACGCTGAAGGATGTTCTCCATTTTGACGGCCAGTGAATCGGGGGATTCTTTGGTCATCTCAATCAGGTCATCCAGTTCCTTCTGCATACTGCGGGTTTCGTCTTCGGCGGATGACAGATTCTTCAGGTTTTCGATGTGATCCTGAAGCTCGGTCATGCGGAGAGAAATCTGCTCCAGTCGCTTCATGCAGGGCTGAAGGCGCTGGGTTCTCAGGCTGAGTTCCTCCAGCAGTGTGATGGTGCGTCGTCGACGTTGTTCAACCTGCTGAACGACTTCCTGTCGGCGATCTTCAGGAGTTTCCGGATTGAAGATGACGGCGTAATCCGCTGCATCTCTGACTCGAATTGACTCAATCGTTGCCAGATTGAATGGCATTCGGCCAAGGATTTGCTCCTTCTCCAGGCTTTCCGTCATCGACACTTTAATCGTGCGATCAAACGGAAGTTCGCTTTTATGAACGCGAGTCAGGGTTTCATGGCAGAAGTTCAGCGCGAACTCTGTACCCAGCAGCGCGCGTCGGAAGCGTCTTCGGGTGACTTCGATCTGCTTCGCCAGAAAGATCTCTTCTTCGCGGGTCAGCAGCGGAATTTCACCCATCTGCGACAAGTACATACGGATCGGGTCTTCGGTGCCGCGGCCGCTGTCTTCGAGTCGAATCTCCGGACGGCGTTTCTTCGCGGTCGCCGGATCCTCAGGCTCTTCAACAACCGGATCGGGAACCAGTTGAAGATCCATTTCTTCCAGACACATGATCAGGTTATCGAGTTGTCGGGGATCGTCTGCTTCATCGGGCAGGAAGGAATTGACCTGATAAAAGGTCAAATGTCCCTGCTTAAGCCCGATTTCGATCAGCTTACGAAGTCCCTCATCCAGACGATGCATGAGCAGTTGCTCCTGAGTATTCACTTCAGATTGATACGTTGACCCATTTGATTCAGACGAAAGCTGTACATCTGACGGAGAGCATCCTTCTGGTCGTTATTAAGTTCGCTCGATGCGTTGTCGCTTTGAGCCAATTGTTGTTTCGACAGAAGAGTTCTTTGTTTCTCGCGTCTGAAGAGCAGCGGCTGCAGAACACGCTGCAGATGCATTGGTATCCCCTGGTCTTCACCAGGTTCCGCTCCTTCCGGAACCTCCTTCATCAGATTCAGAATATCCTTCTGCTCGGCAGAATCCATGACTGCATTCATCAGGCTCAGCAACGCTGAATCTGAGTCCGCGGCCACGACCAGCCGACTGATTTCGGGAAGGTCTCCTTCTTCTTTTCTCAGATCAATACACAACTCCAGCAGACGCCGGTGTCGAGCATCTTCGAAGTCATCCGGCCCAATCAAGTGTCGAATAACATCTATGAATTCCGGGCACGTGAGGATGATCTCCAGCAGTTCTTGTTCCGCAAGGCGAATCGCCGGCACGGAAATCTGGTTGACTGGATCGTCCTGAAACGCGTCGGTTTCTTTCGTTGGCGTCGTGCCCTGACTCTCCTGATCTCTTCGAAGTTGGTCCCTCTGGATCTTTCGTTGAGATTCACCCTGTTGTCGCGAACGCATGTCCAGCAGTTGCCTGCGGGCCACGCGTTCATCGACCTGTACTCTCTGGCAAACCGTTCTGAGAATCAGGTCCTCCCGAACTGTTCCCCTGATACTGGTCGAAGCCACCAGCAGTTCCAGCATTTCGTTCAGAATCTGCTGCCGTGCATTGATGGTCTCGTTCCCGTACCTGCCGGAAATCATCTGCAACTTGTATTCCCATGCCTCGGGGGCACTTTGAATCAGTTGCCGAAGATCGTCGGCCGTATTGTTTTCAAGATAATCTGCCGGATCCTTTCCTTCTGCCAATGTCAGTATTCGGAGGTCCAGATCCTGTCCAAGGAACCGAGTGATCGAGCGTTCAGCGGCTTTCTGTCCGGGATCATCTCCGTCGTACGTCAATACGACCCGGTCTGCAGAACGCCGCAAAAAACGCACATGTTCTTCGGTGAGTGCTGTGCCAAGCGTCGCCACCACATTGGTGACTCCGGCCTGATGACAGGCAATCACGTCCATATAACCTTCCACAACAACTGCGATTCTGCACTTCCTGATTTCCTGCCGAGCCCGATCAAACGCATAAAGCATTCTGCTTTTGTGAAAGATACCGCTTTCCCGACTGTTCCAATATTTCGCATCACTCTCGATGTTGCCGCCGGGCAGCAAGCGTCCTCCGAACGCAACGATTCGACCTCTCTCGTCAAGAATCGGAAACACTAAACGACCCACCAGATTGTCAAAGTGTCCTTGCCCGTTTGACCTTTCCTGAACAAGTCCGGCAGAAACCAGTTGCTGAGGGGTAAAACGTCCTCTCGCTTTCTCGAGAAACCAATTCCACTCCTCGGGGTGATACCCGATCCGAAAATTCCGCACGGTCTCTGCGTTGAGATTCCTCTTCGACACGTAATCTCTGGCGTTGGCGGCCTCGTTCCCCCGGATCAGGGAATGCTGCATGAGCGACGCAGCCCACTCCAGAATTGCATAACTATCATTCTTCCTCTGCTCCGACTCTGCCGAATAATGCGGGCTGTTTTGTTTTGGAATCTCCAGGTTCGCTCGGCGAGCCAGGCCTTCGATTGCCTCCGGAAATGGAACTTTCTCCATTTCCATCACCCATCGAAAACAATCTCCGCCTGCGTCACACACCCAGCACCGATACGACTGACGATCCGGGTAGACGTGCAGAGAAGGATTCTTGTCCTCATGAAAAGGGCACAAACCAACATAGTCAGAGCCACCGCGCAAAGGCTTCAATGCAACAGTTTCTGACACCAAATCAACAAGACTGGTGCTGGACCGTACGAGTTCCTTGAATTCGTCACCCATACCCAGCGACACAGACGACTCCCAATCCACATCGCGAACAGCCGATAGAGACGGCGATTCGGGGCGATGCACTATTCTTTATTCAAAACAGCAGAAGTACATGGCGAGGCCGCGCCTCAAGCCAAAACACTCAACCGCTGACAAATGACGTTTGCTCAACTTGTAACGCCACAGAGGTGCATCCTGAACGACTGGTTCGGCGTCGGTCAATTCTAGCCGCCTAACAGCTTCGGTCAAGAAGATCAACCCAATGTGGGAGGCAAAACCCACTGGTGCAAACTCAGGTCAGGCACAAGCTGGATCAACCCGTCATACTTGCCAGGGTGCCCCAGTCGCCCCTCTTTCTCAACCGGAACAGACACGCTGACCGACCAGCTTTGAAATACAGAACGCGCCGAATAAGCTGTGGTATCCGAGGAGGCTTCTTATTCCTGATCGGCCGTTTGCTCCGACAAAGTCCACCGCAGGTACGCTTCCAGGAACTTGTCCAGATCGCCGTCCAGGACAGGTTGAGGATTGCCGACTTTGGTCCCGGTTCGGGCATCTTTGACGTATTGATCCGGATGGAGTACGTAATTCCGGATGGTTTGGCCGCCAAACCCGATCTTTGATTTCTGACCCCGCTTCGCGGCGATATCCGCGTCCCGCTTGTCGATTTCCTGTTGGTACAGCTTTGCCTGCAGCATTTTGCGAGCGGTCGCCCTGTTCTTGTGCTGACTGCGTTCGTTTTGACAAGCCGCAACAATACCTGTAGGTATATGCGTCAGGCGAACCGCCGAATCGGTCTTGTTGACGTGCTGTCCACCAGCGCCAGATGAGCGATAGGTATCTTCTCGCACATCTTTGTCCCAGTTAATCTCAATTTCGATGTTGTCGTCCAGTTCCGGGGTTACATCGACGGCAGCGAATGCTGTATGGCGACGACCAGCTGAGTCGAAGGGACTAATTCGAATCAGACGATGGTTTCCGGTTTCTCCGCGCAGATAACCGTAGACGTAGTCGCCCGAAATCAGGATGGTGGCATTTCTGATTCCAGCCTCTTCGCCGTGAGAGATGTCGATTTCTTCGACCTTGAAATCGTTCCGTTCACCCCATCTTGCGTACATTCGAAGCAGCATCTGCGCCCAGTCTGCGGAGTCGGTGCCGCCTTCTCCGGCCTGAACCGTGACGTAGGCAGAGCATGCATCCTCCGGGCTTGCCAGGGTGGCCTGTAATTCGACTTTGTCGATATCGGCCTCAAGCTTTCCGACGGCCTCTTCCAGTTCTCGTTCGGAATCACCGGAATCGTCATCTTCCGCGAATTCCATCAATACTGTGACGTCTTCGCCACTGCTCACAATTCCTTCCAGGGGACCTACGGTTGCCTTCAACCGGCGCATTTCATCCATGACCAGCTGAGCTGCCTGCTGGTCATTCCAGAAGTCGCTTGCGGACATTCGATCGTTGATTTCTTCGACGCGAGCTTTTTTGCCTGCCAGGTCAAAGACAGTCTCGCAGGTGAACGATTCGCTTTAGTAACTCTTCGCTCTTGTCTCGCAATTCCGGATCCATGTCGGCACATCTTCTAAATGCAGAGTTTCTACAGAAGGACTCATCCCCCCGGGGGATTACAGTCACTGGTTCAGAATTTCACCAAAGGGCGTCTGCCCCTGCAATTCGTTCCGGGACGGAATGAGAGGCTTTGCCTGAATTGGCGATGGCCAGCCCGAATACGGGGGCTGTTCACCAGCCAATTGCCGGCTTTTCCGGGGCTGCGCGATTCAAATCGCCCTGATACCTCTACAAATCCTGTATTTGACCGAAACCGGATCCCCGCAAAAGTGTTCAAGCCAACTCTGCTCCGTAATTCTGAGTCCAGTTGGGCGAGGCTGAATCTCATGAACTCGAATCCGCGTCCCGTTCGTCTCTCACTGCGTTATTGGTGCATTTGTTTCACAATCGCATTTCCTGTCTGCGTAGTTTCGGCCACCCGAATGCACGCTGTAGATGGGGCCCCCATGGCAGAGAGACGGGCGGCGATCCAATCAACGGACGAGGATCGGTTTTCTGTCGCTGCCGTCGCAAATCGAACTGACGCCCACATCGGGCTGCCTGAATCTTCGGCTGATCCTGCGGATGACTACACGTTTCTGCGGCGCGTCTATTTGGATGTCGTGGGGCGACCCGCAACACCAGCAGAAATTACAGCATTTGGATTTGATCCGGATCCGGACAAACGGGATCGGCTTGTTGAGCGACTTCTGAAATCGAACGAGTATTCTGCCAACTGGACGCGATACTGGCGTGACACAATCTTTTCTCGAGCCACAAATGTTCGAGCAGGTCTGGTTCGACCGGCATTCGCCCAATGGATGAACGACCAGCTCAGCGAGGGCGCTGGATGGGATCAGATCGTAACGGAATTGCTGACCGCCACAGGCCCGGTCAACGACAATGGTGCATCTGCACTGATATTCGCTCACGAAGGTGTCCCGGAAGAAATTGCGGCTGAAGCATCTCGTCTTTTTACCGGGATTCAGATCCAGTGCGCGAATTGCCATGATCACCCATGGGATCAGTGGAAACGCGAACAGTTTCACGAACTGGTTGCGTTCTTCCCCAGAATCAGCGTCCGGCGTGAACGCGGCTCGGACAATATGTTCGACTATGAAATTGCCTCAGTAAACAACAACACCCGAACGAACCCCGCTCTGTCTCGATTCTTCCTGACACGATTAGACCGCAATCGGGATGGAGCAATCTCCGAAAGTGAAGCGAAAGAAACACCCATCGCTCGCATTTTTGCTCAGCCACAGGCGCGAGAGAACATCGATAAGAACGGCGACGGGCGAATCACGATTGATGAAATCGCCAATGCCCGGCCGCCGGAAAATCGGCCCGGCCAGGGAAAGACTGAGCACTTCATGCCGGACCTGTCTGATCCGGCATCCGAAGGCACTCGTATCGATCCCAGGTTCTTTGTCACGGGACAGCGCGTTCGTACCGACATGACGGACGAAGAAAGACGCACCGCTGTCGCTCGGCTAATCACATCAAAATCGAATCCCTGGTTCGCCAAAGCCATTGTCAACCGGATGTGGTATGAGCTCACGGGTACAGCGTTTTACACGCCGGTCGACGACATCGGCCCCGGGCGAGAGGTTCGGCATGAAGCCGCACTGGAATCTCTTTGTGAAGGCTTCATCCACAATAACTACGATCTGAAGTGGTTGATTCGAGCGATCACTCGAACCGCCGTGTATCAAAGATCGCCCAACTCTGATGGCGACGGTTTCCAGCACTGTGAACCCACCCGACTGCGGGCCGATCAGTTGTATTCTGCTCTCTGCCAGACCCTGAACGTTTCCTCGCTGCCCATTCGATCCGCTGATGTTCGCCCGGGCATGATGTATCGCAATGGACAGGCTGATCCGGGGCGAGAATCTTTTTCCCGGGTCTTTGGATTTGATCCTTCTGTTTCTCGATCAGAACTGACGGGCAGCATTCCCGAAGCGCTGTTCATGATGAATTCTCCCGAGGTCCAGCGAATCATCGCTGCCAACCGGGATCAGGATACGGTTTCGCAGTTGCTCACTCGATTCACGGACAACGATTCTTTGATCTCTGAAATGTATTTAAGGTGCCTCGGCCGGGAACCCCGTAATTCAGAAGT